>NZ_JAJOHP010000019.1:0-75492 GCF_021109375.1 Arthrobacter sp. AK01 | reverse complement strand
CCCCACAAAACACCCCAACCACCCCCCAACCTCCCGCCCCCCCCCCCCCCCCCCCCCCCCAACCCCACTCCTCCCCCCCCCCCCCCCCCGCCGCCCCCCCCCCCCCCCGCCCCGCCCCCCCCCTGTCCGGCGATAACAGGAAGATCGATAATGGCACGGACCGGCCCCAAAAATTCAGCCCGCAGGGTGCTGACCTGGCTTGGAGCAATATTCGTTGTACTCACCGCTGTCCTGGCTGGCGGAGTGGTAACTGGCAACGCCAGTTGGGCTCCCAAGCTGGCTTTGGACCTCGAAGGCGGAACCCAGATGATCCTGGCGCCCAGGGTTGAGGGATCCAGCGAGATTAATGAGGAGCAGCTCAACCAGGCTGTTGCCATCATCCGGCAGCGTGTGGATGGCTCCGGCGTTGCTGAAGCCGAAATCAGCACCCAGTCCGGCCGCAATGTTGTGGTCAGCCTTCCGGGAACTCCGTCCAAGGAAACCCGCGACTTGATACAGGCTTCGGCCGACATGAACTTCCGCCCGGTGATCACCTATGGCGATCCCGCCGCCGTTCCCGTGGAATCGCGCACACCGGATGACCAGTTGAACAAGCCGACGGCCGAGCCGGCCAACGCGAGTGATGTCAACTGGATTACCCCCGAAGTCCAGAAGGAATTCGAAGCTCTCGACTGCGTCAATCCTTCGACTGAAAGGCGTGAACGCTCCGATCCGGCCAAGCCCCTTGTGACCTGCGAAGCTGCCACGTCCACGACGCCCGCCATCAAGTACATCCTTGGGCCGGTAGAAGTCCGGGGCCAGGACATCAGCGACTCCACCTTCTCCCAGGTGCAGGGCGCGCAGGGTTCGGTCACCAACTCCTGGGGCGTGAACATTGTCTTTAACGCCGATGCCACAGAGAAGTTCAAGGCCGTCACCGAGCGGCTCAACCAGTACTACGTAGCGGCGCAGGCCCAAGGAACCGACGATCCCAAGTCGCAGTTCGCCATTGTCCTGGACGACAAGGTCATTTCCGCGCCCCGTTCCCTGGCAGTGATTACTGACGGACGCCCGCAGATCACTGGCAACTTCACCCAGGCGAGTGCCAAAGCGCTTTCCGACCAGCTTCGCTACGGCGCGCTTCCGATCAGCTTTGAGATCCAGTCGCAGGAGCAGATCTCGGCCACTCTTGGTGGCGACCAGCTTCGCCTCGGGTTGCTGGCTGGCATGATCGGCTTGTTCCTGGTGGTGGTTTACTCCCTCTTCCAATACCGGGCCCTTGGCCTGGTAACCATCGCCTCCCTCGTGGTGGCCGGTGTCCTGACCTATTTGGCCATTGCGATCCTCGGGTGGACCGAGAATTATCGACTCTCCCTTGCCGGTGTGGCCGGTTTGATCGTGGCTATCGGACAGACCGCCGACTCATTCATCGTTTACTTCGAGCGCATCCGCGATGAGCTCCGCGAAGGCCGTGGACTGGTATCTGCCGTCGAAAACGGCTGGAAGCGGGCAAAGCGGACGGTGCTGGCATCCAAGGCTGTCAACCTCCTGGCCGCACTTGTCCTCTACTTCGTCGCGGTTGGCAACGTGCGCGGCTTCGCCTTCACGTTGGGCCTGACGGCCCTTGCCGACCTCCTGGTCGTGTTCATGTTCACGCACCCCATGCTGCAGGTCTTGGCCCGTACCAAGTTCTTCGGAGAAGGACACCGTTTCTCGGGCCTTTCCCCGGACCGTCTTGGTGCAATTCCGCTGTACCGTGGCGCGGGGCGGCTCCGTACGCCCGATGAGAAGCCCACACCCGTGCGTGCGCGCAATACCGGTGCTGTTGCTGAAGCCGAACGTCGCATGACCATCGCCGAACGGCGTCTTGCCGAGAAGGGCCAGCTCACTGGTTCCTCCAAGGCAACCAAGGAGGAGAAGTAATGACTACGAGCTTCGCAACCTTCGGCCATGAGCTGTACACGGGCAAGCGCTCCTACAACTTCGTCAATTCGAAGAAGATCTGGTTCATTATCGCGGCTGTAGCCGTGGCCCTCTCCATCCTTATCCCGGTGGCCAAGGGCGGCTTCAACCTTGGCATCGAGTTCCGCGGCGGCTCGGAGTTCACCGTCTCCAACGTGAGCACCACCGATGCGAGCCTCGGCGAAAAGGCCGTGCACGACGTCGTACCGGGCGCCATTCCCCGTGTCGCAAACGTGGCGGGCAACACCATGCGGATCCAGACGGACCAGTTGACCGACGACGAGACGAACCGCATCAAGGATGCCCTCACCAGCGCTTACGGCGTCACTGAGAACGAAGTGACATCCAACTTCGTGGGCCCGACCTGGGGACAGGATGTCACCAGGCAGGCCCTCATCGGACTGGTGGTGTTTGTTGGTTTGGCGGCTGTCCTCATGGCGCTGTACTTCAGGACCTGGAAGATGTCGTTGTCGGCCCTTGTTGGCATGCTCGTCACGATGTTCACCACAGCGGGCGTGTACGCCCTGAGTGACTTTGAAGTCACGCCGTCGGCCATCATTGGCTTCCTGACCGTCCTCAGCTACTCGCTTTACGACACTGTGGTGGTCTTCGACAAGATTCGCGAAAACACTGCCGAGATTTCCACCTCAACGCGCCGCACCTTTGGCGAAGAGGTCAACCTGGCCGTCAACCAAACGCTGGTCCGCTCCATCAACACCATGATGGTGGCTGTACTCCCGGTGGCAGCGATCCTCTTCATCGGTGCCGGGCTTCTCGGTGCGGGAACGCTGCGCGACCTTTCGCTGGCATTGTTCGTCGGCATCCTGATCGGTACGGCGGCGACGATCTTCATTGCGGCACCCCTGTATGCATGGTTGCGACAAGGTGAGCCTGACCTTGTGAAGCAGGCCAAGAAGGTCAGCCACCGCAGGGCTGAGGCCACTGTTTAAGGCTGTAGTTTGATCATGAGCCGGTCCCCGCGCCTATGCGGGGGCCGGCTCTTTGACTTGCCCGTCCGTTCGTCATGTGCTGCCCAGTTGCAGAAGCATTCACATGCGGGAATAGACTGGGAGAATTAAATCGGTTGTGAGGGGTACTTCTGTGGAAGAACGTGCGACGTCGGCACCACCGGCGGGCGGGGAAGACGGCCACAATGCTGTGGCGGTTCCGGCAACAAGCGTGGCTGGACGGACTGCAGGCGCGGTTCCGGTCGATACCCCTGGCGTGCGTCCCACCTTCCCCGGGCGGCGGGAGCGCACACGTTCCCGGCTTGCCCGGCTGACTGGCCGCGGTGTCGCTCCGTACTCTCCGATCCTGGAACCCTTGTTGCGGACGGTGCGGGCCAACAACCCCAAAGAAGATTTTGACCTGATCCAGCGGGCCTTCGCCGTTGCCGAGCGAAGCCACCAGGGCCAGAAGCGCAAGAGCGGTGATCCCTACATCACCCATCCTGTGGCGGTGGCCACCATCCTGGCTGAGCTCGGCATGACGGGTACCACGTTGGCGGCGGCGTTGCTTCACGACACCGTGGAGGACACCCCCTACACCCTCGCTGACCTGACACGGGATTTCGGTCCCGAGGTTGCCATGCTGGTGGACGGTGTGACCAAACTGGACAAGGTCAGCTTTGGCGAGGCCGCTCAATCGGAGACCGTCCGCAAGATGGTCGTGGCCATGGCCAAAGACATCCGCGTCCTGATGATCAAGTTGGCCGACCGTCTTCACAACGCACGCACATGGCGCTTCGTTTCTGCTGAGTCCTCCTCGCGCAAGGCCCGCGAAACCTTGGAAATCTTCGCGCCCCTGGCCCACCGCCTAGGCATGAACACCATCAAATGGGAGCTCGAAGACCTGTCCTTCGCCGCCCTGTACCCCAAGGTGTACGAAGAAATCGTGCGCATGGTGGGCGACCGTACGCCGGAGCGCGAAAAGAGCCTCAGCGTCATCCGCAACCAGATAGCGGATGATCTTCGGACCGCGCGGATCAAGGCGACCATCACTGGCCGGCCCAAGCACTACTACTCCATTTACCAAAAGATGATCGTCAGGGATAAGGACTTCGACGACATCAACGACCTCATGGGCGTGCGCGTCCTAGTGGACTCCGTCCGGGACTGTTACGCAGCCCTGGGTACCTTGCATTCGCGCTGGAACCCCCTGCCGGGGCGTTTCAAGGATTACATCGCCATGCCCAAATTCAACATGTACCAATCTCTGCACACCACAGTGATTGGCCCGGGCGGCAAGCCTGTTGAGATCCAGATCCGTACCCATGAGATGCACCGCCGGGCAGAATACGGTGTGGCAGCGCACTGGAAGTACAAGGACCAACCCAACCGGACCGCGCAAGGCCCTGGCAGTCCTCGTGATGGCGACATGGGCTGGCTGAGGTCGCTGGTCGACTGGCAGCAGGAAACGTCTGATCCCGGCGAGTTCCTGGACTCCCTGCGATACGAAATCAACGCACGGGAAGTTTTCGTCTTCACACCCAAAGGCGAGGTCATGGCCCTTCCGGCGGGTTCCACTCCTGTGGACTTCGCCTATGCCGTCCATACCGAGGTGGGTCACAGGACCATCGGTGCCCGTGTCAACGGCAAGCTGGTCCCGCTGAACAGTGAGCTCAACCACGGCGATTGGGTGGAGATCTTCACTTCCAAGGCCGAAGGAGCCGGCCCCAGCCAGGACTGGCAACACTTCGTCAAGTCTGCGCGTGCACGCAACAAGATCCGGCAGTGGTTCACGAAGGAACGTCGCGAAGAAGCGATCGACCGGGGCAAGGACATGCTGACACGGGCAATGCGTAAGCAGAACCTCCCATTGCAACGCCTCATGACCCATGACGCACTGTCAACTGTCGCCGAAGACTTCCACTACGTCGACATCTCCGGGCTCTACGCGGGCGTCGGCGACGGGCATACGTCCGCCCAGTCCGTCATGGAAAAGCTCGTCGAGCACTTGGGCGGCCATGAAACCCCGGACGAAGACCTCGACGAAGTCAGCATTCCCACGCAGGTTGCCAAGTCCAAGTTCTCGGACTCCGGCGTCATAGTCCGCGGCGTGGGCGATGTCTGGGTCAAGCTGGCCCGTTGCTGTACCCCGGTGCCACCGGACCCCATCCTCGGCTTCGTTACGCGCGGCTCAGGAGTATCCGTCCACAGGACAGACTGCACCAACGTCTCCGGGCTCCGGGACCAGCCGGACAGAATCGTCGAAGTGGAATGGGCTCCGACACAGTCAAGTGTCTTCCTCGTGGAAATCCAAGTGGAGGCACTGGACCGTAAGTCCTTGCTGTCCGATGTGACCCGCATCCTGTCCGAGAACCACGTCAACATCCTCGCCGCCTCGGTTCACACCTCGAGTGACAGGGTGGCGATCTCGAAGTTCGCTTTCGAGATGGGCGATCCAAAGTACCTGCACCACGTACTGAACGCAGTGCGGCGCATCGACGGTGTCTTTGACGTCTACCGCACTACTGGCAACAGGCGCCGCAGCTAGTTCAGGACTGGGAAGCCAGCTGTGACAAGGTTTCCAGGGCACGCCGCTTGTGGGGTACCCGTGGGACTGCTTCGACGGCCAAGGTGAGCAGCCGCAGCCGGACACCCAGATCTTCCTTGTCCAGGAGGCGTCGAAGAGCAGGCAAGGCGCGATCGCTTTCGACGTGCAAGGCGATGTCTGCCGCGGTACGAAGAGGGCTGCTCACCAGCATTCCACCGAGGCTCACCACGTCCATCTGGCCCAGCCTCACCTCATGGAGACTGCACGCAGTGCTTCCCCGCAGGCTTGAGATGCGGTGCTTCGCGTCAACCAACAGGGACAGGTGTTCGGGCGGCTTTGCGCACCCGTAGATCCAGGCTGCGGTGAGTCGGCCGGCAACTACCTTTGTCCGGATCCGTTCCGGAACCGTGAGGGCTGCTGCGCGGGCCCTGAGACGATGCGTGACAGCGATGCCCGGGGAGGCATAACTTTTGCCGTAGAGGGGCAGGAGAATGCCGTCAAAGGCCATGCTCTGGAGCTCGTTCCACGAAAAGATGAGACTGGGGGAGTAGAGCTCGGGGATGACAGGCTCCAAGAGGGACGGGGCAGCAGCGGGGACCATCCACCGATCATTCCGTGCCCGCGACCTACGAGTACAGGCTCCGCCCCGGTTATGTGGATAACCGGAACAGAGCCTGCAGAATACCGAATCGTCAGGAGAAGCTAGGCGAGGTCGCTCGCCGAACGCTGGATCTGGTCCAGCCATGCCTGACGGGCTTCCAATGCCTCGCGTGCAGCCTTGATGCGTCGCTGGTCGCCGGCCTTCTCCGCCTTTTCAAGGTCGTCTGTGAGGCCGGCAATGGCGGCTTCGAGCTGTGAGAGCGCACTGTTGGTGCGGGCCTTTGTCTCGGGGTTGCTCCGGCGCCATTTCTCTTCCTCGGCCTCCCGGACTGCGTCTTCAACCTTCCGCAGTCCTGCCTCAATGCGGCCCATATCCCCGCGGGGAACCTTGCCTGCGTCTTCCCAACGGTCACGGATGGACTGAAGGGCCTTCTTGGCAGCGTTGAGGTCGTTGATGGGCAGCAGTGCCTGCGCTTCGGCTACCAATTGCTCCTTGACCACCAGGTTGGCCGTGTATTCCTGGTCGATCTGGTCATTCGCGGCCTGGCGGTTGCTGAAGAAGACATCCTGGGCGGCGCGGAAGCGGCCCCACAGTGCGTCATCGTCCTTGCGGCTGGCACGTGGAGTTGCCTTCCACTGGTCCATCAGCCTGCGGTACTCGCCGGCAGCGAATCCCCAGTCGGTGGACGACGAGAGGGCCTCGGCCTCGGCGATCAAAGCTTCCTTGGCGGACTTTGCAGCGGAATTGTTGCTGTCCAGTTGCGAGAAGTAGGCACGGCGGTGACGGTCGAACACTGTTCGAGCAGAACGGAACCGCTTCCAGAGGGCATCTTCGTTGCTCCGACCAAGCCGGACGCCGCTCTTCTGCGCGGCCTTCCAGGTCTCGAACAACTCGTTCATGCGGGCGCTGGAGGTCTTCCACTGGATCTGCGCGGGGTCCTGGCCGGCGATGGACTCTGCTTCGGCCACGATCGCTTCCCGGGCTGCAAGTTCAGTGGCGCGCACGGCGTCATGGGCAGCTTTCTCGGACTTTTCCAGTTCCACGACCTGGGTGGAAAGGGCGTCCAAGCGAGCCTCGGCGGAACGGATGTCGCCCACCATGTTGCGCTCAGCCAGCTGCTCACGAAGATGGGTGACGGTCTTCTGCATGTCCGTTGCGGGTGCCTTGGACTCCACGCGGTGTTCCAAAAGGACCACTTGGGCGATGATGTCGTCGAACTTCCGGGCGAAGTAACCCAAAGCTTCGTCAGGGCTGACGCCGGGGTATTGGCCAACGGCGATTTCTTCGCCGTCGAGCGTCAGGAAGACGTGGCCGTCACCTTCAGCCCGACCCCACTTGGCGGCCTCGGCGAGTGAGGCAGCGGACACAGCCGGGGCGGCAGGAACGACGGCGGCGGGAGCCTTGGGACGTGCTGCAAATGCCGCTGGGGAAGGAGCTGCGGACGGGACCGGGCGCGGTGCGGCCGGGGCGGCTGCGGCCGGTTCGGTTGCAGCCTCGGCATCGGTAGCTGGTTCCCCGGCCTCGGATGCTGCGGACTCAGCCTGGGTTGGCTCCGCAGCTGGTGCCGTTGCGTCGGGGGTCTCAGAACTGTTGGTGCCGTTTGCCTCGACCGCTTCTTCGTTGGCCACTACTGCTGTTTCGTCGGATTTCTGACTGTCTGTCACCGCTAAAAGTCTTTCGCTTGGAGGGACTGCTAAGGTAATGCACCCCGGGCCGGGGCCTGGAGCTGGTTACTTCAGAGAAAACGAGTCTATCGTGACAGGTGCCACAGGGGCGCCGTCGCTGGCGTTTTCGCCGGTTTTCAGGCCTGCGGCGGCGATGTTGGTGACCACGTCCAACCCGCTGGTTACCTTGCCCACGATGGTGTACCCGCCCGCGGCGTCTGCCGGGATGGTGGTGTCTTTATAGACGACGAAGAACTGGTGGCCGTTACCGTATGCGTCGTTCCCGGTGCGCGCCACGGCAATGGTCCCCGCAGGGTACTTGTTGTCTGCGGGCGCGTTTTCCAGTGGACCCCATCGGTAGTTGGGGTCGTCTGCCCCGTTTTCGTCGGTGGCGCCGCACTGCAGGAGCCCGAATGTTTCGGACGTTGTCAGGCGGTGGCAGAACTTCCCGTTGTAGTAGCCAGCGTCGCTCAGGGACTTGAAGACCGCGGCTGCCTGTGGTGCCGCTGTGCCGTTCAACTCGATTCCGACTACTCCGCCGTTCAATGCGAGCTCACCGGTAAAGGTCTTTCCCGCTGCCGTGTCAGGGCTGGGAACGTCGGGGCTGTTCGACGCAGAAGCCGACGGCGATGCTGAGGGGGAACTGAGGCCGGCCTCGGCCGCGGCAAACTCGGCCTCGGTGGGGTTGGAGCTGAAGGCCGTCAGTTGAAGCACGACGGCGAGGACCACGGCCGCTGCACCCGCGCCGACGGCGATGGTGTTGTCGCGTTTGCGCCGCTTGCCCTGTTCCTGCCGCAGGGCACGCTTGGCTTCCATCTGCCGAATGCGACGTTTCGCTTCGCGGTCATCCCGCGACCTTGTTGCCAAGAGTCCTCCTGATTGTGTCCACTTTCCGAGGCTGCCGACAGGAACCCGGGCATGCTGCATTAGATGTGCACGCGCGGAAAGCATAAACTGGCTGCCGCACATAGTTTATGCATGACCGGCTGGACGCCCGCCCTGTAAACGCCGAACGGGCGTTTAAAGCTGCCGGGCCGGCGTCGGCGTCAACTTTCTTCGAGGAGACTTTTCCACCATGGCTCGTACCGCCTCCCTGTCCGGATTCCCCGAGTGGCTTCCCCAGGAGCGGTTGGTGGAGCTGCATGTGCTGGACACGCTCCGGAAGACGTTCGAGCTGCATGGATTCTCCTCCATCGAGACCCGGGCGGTTGAAACGGTCGGGCAGTTGCTCCGTAAAGGCGAGATCGACAAAGAGGTTTACGGCCTGAGCCGGCTTCAGGACGATGAAGGTGAGGCGGCCAAGTCGGATAAGGCTGACCCCAATGCCCTGGCACTGCACTTCGATCTGACAGTTCCCTTCGCCCGTTACGTGGTGGAGAACGCCGGCTATTTGGCGTTTCCGTTCCGCCGCTACCAGATCCAGAAGGTCTGGCGTGGTGAGCGCCCCCAGGAAGGCCGCGCCCGCGAGTTTACGCAGGCAGACATCGACGTCGTGGGCGACGGAGAGCTCCCATTCCGCTACGACGTCGAGATCGCCTTGGTCATTGCCGAGGCCTTGAGCGCCCTGCCGATTCCGGATTTCCGGCTCCGGATCAACAACCGGAAGTTGGCCGAAGGCTTCTACCGCGGCATCGGCCTGACGGACACTGCAGGTGTCCTGCGCAGTATCGACAAACTGGAGAAGATCGGTGCGGCCAAGGTCGCTGAGCTCTTGAAGAGTGAGCTCGGCGCGACGGATGAGCAAGCAGGCCTTGCCTTGCAACTGGCGGGTATCCGCACGGAAGATACTTCGTTCGTCCAGCAGGTGCGCGCCCTGGGTGTCACTGACGAGCTTCTCGAAGAAGGTCTCAACGAACTGGAACAGGTCATCCAGGCGGCCGTCCTGCGCGCCCCCGGCAAGGTTGTTGCTGACTTGAGCATCGCCCGCGGCCTGGACTACTACACAGGGACCGTCGTTGAAACCGTACTGGTGGGGCACGAGCAGCTGGGTTCCATTTGCTCCGGCGGCCGCTACGACGCCCTGGCGAGCAAGGGCAACCGCAAGTTCCCCGGCGTCGGCCTTTCCATCGGTGTCACGCGGCTCGTTTCGCGCATCCTCAGCCAGGAACTGGCAACGGCCTCAAGGGCAGTGCCCACTGCGGTACTGGTCGCCCTGAATACTGACGACAGCTGGTCTGCGGCCCAGGACATTGCCGCGCAATTGCGTGGCCGGGGCATCGCTACCGAAGTCGCGGCGAAGGCTGAGAAGTTCGGCAAGCAGATTAAGTTCGCTGATCGGCGCGGTATCCCCTTCGTGTGGTTCACCGACGACGACGGCAAGCACCAGGTCAAGGACATCCGCACCGGTGAGCAGGTGGACGCCGACCCCGCGGAATGGACGCCTGCAGAAGAGGACCTGCACGTCCGCGTCACCACTGCCTGAGACACACAATGCTTGTCCTGCCTTATGGCAGGAGCCGTGGCCGGGGCGGGTAAACTCGGACGGGACCGCTTCGCAGTGGTCCCTCTAAATTTCATGCTGAAAGGAATGCTGTGCTGCGCACACATGACCTCGGATCACTTCGCTCCGAGCACATTGGACAAACCGTTACCCTGGCCGGCTGGGTGGGCCGCCGCCGTGATCACGGTGGCGTTGCATTCGTCGACCTGCGTGACGCGTCCGGTGTCGCCCAGGTGGTCGTCCGTGAGGAAGAAGTCTTCCACGGCCTGCGGAACGAGTACGTGCTGCAGGTGACGGGCACCGTCAACAAGCGTCCTGAAGGCAACGAGAACCCTGCACTGGCGACAGGCGACATCGAGGTTATCGCCGATCAGGTTGTTATTCTCAACACGTCCGAGCCACTCCCGTTCCAGATCGACGAGCACGTGGAAGTTGGCGAGGAAGCCCGGCTCAAGCACCGCTACCTGGACCTTCGCCGTCCCGGCCCTGCCCGCAACATGCGCCTTCGTTCTGAAGCCAACCGGGTAGCACGTGAACTGCTGCACCAGCGCGGCTACATCGAAATCGAGACCCCCACGCTGACGCGTTCGACGCCGGAAGGCGCCCGCGACTTCGTCGTTCCGGCCCGCTTGGCCCCGGGTTCCTGGTACGCCCTTCCGCAGTCGCCCCAGCTTTTCAAGCAGCTCCTCCAAGTAGGCGGCTTTGAGAAGTACTACCAGATTGCCCGTTGCTACCGTGATGAGGACTTCCGCGCTGACCGCCAGCCCGAATTCACGCAGTTGGACATCGAAGCCAGCTTCGTGGACCAGGACGATGTCATCGAGCTTGGGGAGGCGATCGTCAAGGCCCTGTGGCAGCTGATTGACGTTGAGATCCCCACTCCCATCCGCCGCATGACGTACCTGGACGCCATGGCCAAGTACGGCTCGGACAAGCCGGACCTGCGTTTCGGCGTGGAACTGACGGAACTCACGGAGTTCTTCAAGGACACCAATTTCGGCGTCTTCAAGGCACCGTACGTCGGCGCCGTGGTCATGCCCGGTGGCGCTTCGCAGCCCCGCCGAACCCTGGACGGTTGGCAGGAATTCGCCAAGCAGCGCGGACACAAGGGCCTGGCCTATGTCCTCTTCAAGGAAGACGGCGAGCTCGCCGGTCCCGTCGCCAAGAACCTCACGGACGAAGAGCGCGCCGGCTTGGCCGATGCCGTAGGTGCCAAGCCCGGTGACTGCATCTTCTTCGCCGCAGGTGAGAAGTCCGCCGCGCGCGCCCTCCTCGGTGCTGCCCGGGTTGAAATCGGTCACCGCACCGGTTTGATCGATCCCAAGGACTGGGCGTTCGTCTGGATCGTGGACGCTCCCATGTTCGAGCCCGCCGCCGCGGCCGTGGCTTCCGGTGACGTAGCTGTCGGAGGAGGCCAGTGGACGGCAGTGCACCATGCGTTCACTTCGCCCAAGCCTGAGTTCCTGGACACCTTCGATAAGGATCCGGAGTCCGCACTCTCGTACGCCTACGACATCGTTTGCAACGGCAACGAGATCGGTGGCGGCTCCATCCGTATCCACGAGCGCGAAGTGCAGGAACGCGTCTTCCAGCTCATGGGGCTGGACAAGGAAGACGCCGAGACCAAGTTTGGCTTCCTGCTGGAGGGTTTCAAGTACGGCGCTCCTCCGCACGGCGGCATGGCCCTTGGCTGGGACCGTGTTGTTGCCTTGCTTGCCGGCGTGGAGTCCATCCGCGACGTCATTGCGTTCCCGAAGTCGGGTAACGGCTACGACCCACTGACGGCGGCACCTGCGCCGATCACGCCGCAGCAGCGCAAGGAGGCCGGCGTCGACTTCAAGCCCGAGGCCAAGCCTGCCGCCAAGGCAGAATCGACGTCCGAATAGAACAACGCCCATAGGCTCCCCACTGCGGTGGGGAGCCTTTGGTGTTTCTGCCAGCGAAGGAGACGGGACTGTGGTTGACCAAGCGACCATCGAAACACTCATGGACAAGGCGTGGCCTGCCATCGAGCGGGAAGACCTTGAGTGCGATAGCACGGTGAAGTGGGTGCTGCGGGCCTCGGAGGGCGTAACGCAGCGCGCAAACTCTGTGTGGCCGATGGCGCCGGCATTCACTGCTGCCGCTGACTCGGACGTTCGCCTTACGCGATCCGTCCGTACCGCCTCGGAGTGGTACAGGCGTCGCCGGCTTCCCCTGATCTTCCAGGTGTTCGATGACTCCCGAAGCGCTGCCCTCAACGGCGTCCTGGACCGGCAGCGCTTCACCCGGCAGTCCGAAACGAAGATCATGGTCCGCGGCCGCGACGGTGTGCCGGCCAACCTTCCAGGGCCGGACGTGGAACTCAGTGATGTTCCCTCGGCGGAATGGCTCAGTGTGTGGTGGTCTGTCGACGGTCGTGGCGGCGACCCCGAACTTTCGGTCGCGCAAAAGATTCTCTCCGGTTGCCCGGCCGCGTACGCGTTGGTGAGGGACGACGCCCCCGGTGCCCCCCCCCGGGGGCGCCCGGCCGCGGCGGGGGGGGGGCGGGACCCCGCGGGCGTCCCCGCCGCGGGCGGACGCCTCGCTTTGGTGGATGGCTGGGGTGGCATTTACAGCATGGCGACATCTGTGGAACACCGGAGGAAGGGCTACGGCACGCGCGTGCTGAACGGGTTGCTGGAGGCCGGTGCACAGCGGGGCCTCGAGGGTTTTTGGCTGCTGGTCACAGCCGCCAATCATGGCGCCCAGGGCCTATACGCCCAAGCAGGTTTCACGGAGCATGGCAGCTACTTGTACCGGCAGGCTCCCCTGAAACGTTCGGTCAGCGGCTGCTAACCAGGGGGATCCGTCACGGTGATCCGGATAGAGCAGGCGTCGGCGGCCGCTTTGGGAAGGGTCGCGGATTTGGCCGCCTGAACATCAAGGAAGGCCAGGCGTGTGCGGGCCCCCACGGCTTTAAGGGCGGGTTGCGCAAGGACCTGTTCCACCAGGGCCCTGTCACCGCCGGGAACGATGTATTCGATGTGTTGTCCGGCAAAGACTTTTGCCGCGTGCTCCGCTGTGGTCTTGGCGTCGATGAAGCGGTTGCCGCTCTTTGAAGCAAAGACGGTGGTTCCGCTGGCCGAGGCCAGGGCGTAGCCGCCGCGGCGAACCAGCAGCAGGCCGAGGGCGCGTTCCTGGGCGGCGAGTGATGCAAGGCGCTCAAGCCCAGTGGTTCCGCGGCCTGGTCTTCCATCTGCGGGCCAAGGCGGCCTCAGCAGTGCGGTGGCACCGTCAGCGGCATGCAGGAGGAGCCCGGCGTCGTCGAAGTTTTCAACCAGGGGCCCATGGCCGGCGGTGAACCTGTCCACCCACCCATGGATCCGCTGAGCCGGTACCAGTGCGGTGCGTGAGACGGTATTTGGTTGCTTCGGCGGTGGGGTGGATGGGGGGCGGTCCACGTCGATGTCTCCTTTGCTGGAACTATGAGTAGCCTATCCATGTGGAAGATCTCTTTGGTGCCGGTGCAGTCAACGACGACGAGTCGGAGGACCTGCCTGCCACCGGGGGACCTTCCGACGCCAATTGGATGGCCTCCCAGCGCAGTCCGTTGGCAGTCCGGATGCGCCCCCGTACGTTGGATGACGTTGTGGGGCAGCAGCATTTGCTGGGGCAAGGTTCCCCGCTTCGGCAGCTGGCGGCCGGTGCCGAGGCTGCCGGCCCCGCCGGCCCGAGCTCCGTGATCTTGTGGGGGCCGCCTGGAACCGGTAAGACCACGCTTGCCCATGTGATCGCACGGGGCCCCGGCAGGAAGTTCGTTGAATTATCCGCCATCACCGCGGGAGTCAAGGATGTCCGCCGTGTCATGGACGAAGCACTGACTGCGCGCGATCTTTATAAGAAGACCACCGTCCTTTTCCTCGACGAGATCCACCGCTTCAATAAGGCACAACAGGATGCCCTGCTGCCGGGCGTGGAGAACCGCTGGGTGGTGCTGGTGGCGGCCACGACGGAGAATCCGTCGTTCTCGGTGGTGTCGCCGCTGTTGTCGAGGTCGCTCCTGCTGACGCTGAAGCCGCTCACCGATGACGACATTTCAGGACTGCTTCAGCGGGCCGTCGCCGATGCCCGCGGCCTTGCCGGACGCGTGGAACTCAGTCCCGAAGCCTTGGACCACCTCGTTCGTCTCTCCGGAGGCGATGCCCGCAGGGCACTGACAGCCCTGGAGGCCGCCGCCGGTGTCGCGTTCGGTGACACCACCGCCGTCGGGACTTCCGACGCTGCCGGGGCGGATGGAGGCGGGCCCGGGCCGGATGGGGAGACTGACGACGGCGAACCGGGGCTCGCCAACGACGGCGCACCTGACGCCCCGGTACTGGTGGAACTACGCCACACCGAGAGGGCCTTGGATGCGGCAGCAGTTCGTTACGACCGGGCAGGGGACCAGCACTATGACGTGGCCAGTGCATTCATCAAGTCCATCCGTGGCTCTGATGTGGATGCCGCTCTGCACTACCTGGCGCGGATGCTCGAGGCCGGGGAGGACCCGCGGTTCGTTGCGAGGCGCATCGTGATTTCCGCGGCCGAAGACATCGGAATGGCTGACCCGACAGCACTGCAGACGGCGGTAGCGGCGGCTCAGGCAGTGCAGCTGATCGGCATGCCGGAGGGGCGGATCGTTCTCGCTGAAGCCGTGGTCCATCTGGCTACCGCGCCCAAGTCCAATGCCGCGTACATGGGTTTGAACAAAGCGGTGGCCGATGTCCGTGCAGGTTTCGGCGGCGGCATTCCCATGCATTTGCGGGATGCGCACTACCCGGGAGCCAAGCAACTGGGACATGGCAAGAGCTACAAGTACGCGCACGACGAACCCCACGGTGTGGCCACGCAGCAGTATCCGCCGGACGATTTGGTGGGCAAAGACTATTACGAGCCCACCAATAACGGAGCCGAAAGGGATATTGCGGCCAGGTTGGAGCGGCTCCGCAAGATCGTGCGTGGGGAGTAGCCGCGGACCCGTGCCTCAAGGCTGGGCCGCAGGGCAGCGGACTTGCCCATGGTAGGATTGATCCTTGTCTGGCATGGCCTGACGCACAATCCCACTGAAGATTCCTTCAACAGTGCTGTGCGCCCGGGCTAGTAGCAAGAGGCAGCGGTTGGCCGATGCTCTCCCTGATGGAGGCCAGTAACACTGACACACCGCAGTAATTGGAAGGACACAAGTGGCTAACAACACTCGTGCTCGCCGTACCGCACGCCTTTCGCGTGCCCTCGGTATTGCTCTGACCCCCAAGGCCGCCAAGTACATGGAGCGCCGCCCGTACGGCCCCGGTGAGCATGGCCGTGCCCGCAAGAAGCAGGACTCCGACTACGCCGTACGTCTGCGCGAAAAGCAGCGTCTGCGCGCCCAGTACGGCATCCGCGAAGCCCAGATGACCCGTGCCTTCGAAGAAGCACGCCGCACCAAGGGCCTGACCGGTGAAAACCTGGTTGAACTGCTCGAAATGCGTCTGGACGCCCTCGTGCTCCGTGCAGGCTTCGCCCGCACCATCGCACAGGCCCGCCAGCTGGTTGTGCACCGCCACATCATGGTTGACGGCATCCGCGTGGACCGCCCGTCCTTCCGCGTTGGCGAAGGCCAGCTCATCCACGTTCACAGCCGCTCCGAGGTCATGCCCCCGTTCCAGGTGGCAGCTGCAGGCGCACACGTTCTGAACAACGTGCCGGCATACCTGGACGTCAAGATCGACGCCCTGCAGGCACGCCTGGTTCGTCGCCCGAAGCGCTCCGAGGTCCCCGTGATCTGCGAAGAGCAGCTCGTCGTCGAATTCTACGCTCGCTAAATTCCAGCAGCGCATACAAAGAAGCCCGTGGCACATGCCGCGGGCTTCTTTGTATGTAAGGTACCGGTCCAAAGTAGGTAAGGTACTGGGGAGGCCTTGTCCAAAGCCGATATACGGCTGGTGCAGGGCAGCGCAACGACCCTAGGAGAAGAGTTCTATGTCTGGTGGCGACATCGCCGGCCTCATCGCAGCAGGAGTCTTCGCGCTCCTTGTGTTGTTGTTGGCTGTGCCAATCTTGAAGCTGGGCGGCGTTTTTGACGAGGTCCGCACTTCGATCCGGTCCATCAGCGATGGCGCGACGCCCCTGATGGATGAAGTGACCGCTACGGTCTCCACCACCAACCAGCAGCTGAAGAAGGTTGACGGCATCGCCTCCAACGTCTCGGACGCCTCGGCCAATATCTCCGCGTTGTCCTCGCTCGTGGCTGCCACGGTTGGTTCTCCCTTAATCAAGGTGGCCGCGTTCAGCTACGGCGTACGCTCGGCATTTGCTGGGCGCCGATCACCTACCTCCGGCCGCCGCAGCCGCTGAACTCAGTAGCCGCTGAACTATACGGGAGAGCAGAAACCCATGAAAAGAATTGCGTGGATGGGCATAGGCGTCGTCATTGGCGTCATAGCCTTCCGGAAGATCACCGAAGCCCAGGCCAACATCGGTCCCGAGGGCCTGAATCGTGCCGTGGGCCGGATGGCTGATGGTTTGTTCGATTTTGCCGACGCCGTGCGGGCGGGCATGCACCAGCGCGAAGAGGACCTGCGTGCGGCGTTGGGTATTGACGACGCCGGAACAGGCCGCCGCTAGCGGGAGCGGTTCGCTCCCGCGCCCTCAACAGGGCAGAATGGAAAACTGCGGAACGGCACCAGCCGGTACCGCGCACATCATGTGCAGTGAATTGAGAAGGGTAAGAAATCAGCTAATGAAGTCGCAGGAGATCACCAAACGCTGGGTGGACTTTTTTGTCAGCAAGGGTCACACCGCCGTTCCCTCCGCGTCGCTCGTTTCCAGCGACCCGTCCCTTCTCTTCACTGTGGCCGGAATGGTGCCGTTCATTCCGTACCTGACTGCGCGCGAAGAGCCCCCCTACAGCCGTGCCACGAGCGTCCAGAAGTGCATCCGCACCGGCGACATCGAGGAAGTGGGAAAGACGGCCCGCCACGGCACATTCTTCCAGATGTGCGGAAACTTCTCCTTTGGCGACTACTTCAAGGAAGACGCCATCAAGTTCGCCTTCGAGCTGCTCACCACGAGCGTTGACGACGGCGGCTATGGCCTGCCCGCCGAGCGCCTTTGGGTGACCGTCTACGAAGAAGACGACGAAGCCAAAGAACTGTGGCTCAAGAACACCGGGATCCCTGCTGAGCGAATCCAGCGCATGGGCAAAGCAGACAATTACTGGTCCACCGGCCAGCCTGGCCCGGCGGGCCCCTGCTCCGAGATCTACTACGACCGTGGCCCAGCCTACGGAATCGAAGGCGGCCCTTTGGCCGACGAAACCCGGTACATCGAGATCTGGAACCTCGTGTTCATGCAGTACCAGATCGAGAACGTCCGCTCCAAGGTTGACTTCGACATCGTCGGGGAACTGCCCCAGAAGAATATCGACACCGGCCTGGGCATGGAACGCCTCGCGATGATCCTCCAGGGCGTCGAGAACATGTATGAGACCGACCAGGTTCGTCCGGTCATCGACAAGGCCGCTGAACTGTCCGGCCGCGAGTACACCTCGGCTGAGTCCCCGGAAGACCCGCACCACACGGACGATGTCCGCATGCGCGTCGTGGGTGACCATATCCGATCTGCCCTGATGCTGATCGCTGATGGAGTTTCACCGTCCAACGAAGGCCGCGGCTATGTGTTGCGCCGCCTGATCCGCCGTGCCGTACGTGCCATGCGCCTGCTCGGCGTCGAAAAAGCCTGCCTGCCGGACCTTCTCCCCGCCTCACGTGACGCAATGAAGGGCGTGTACCCGGTGGTGGAGACCGATTTCGCCCGCATCAGCCGCATCGCCTATGCCGAAGAAAAGGCGTTCCTGCGCACCATTGCTTCCGGTACGGCCCGCCTGGAGGATGCCGTTGCCGAATCGAAGGCCGCCGGGGTTCCGTTGTCCGGTGCCGACGCCTTCGCGCTTCACGACACTTATGGTTTCCCCATTGACCTGACCCTCGAAATGGCGGAAGAAGCCGGGCTCAAGGTCGATGAGGCAGGCTTCCGCGCGCTCATGCTCGAGCAGCGCCAGCGTGCGCAGGCCGACGCCAAGGGCAAGAAGGGTGGCCATGCCGACCTCAGCGCCTACCAGGAGCTCCTCGGCAAGGGCGAGACCGTCTTTACGGGCTATGAAGAACTTGAGGGCGAGTCCAAGGTCCGTGGAATCGTCAGCGGTGGCCGGCCGGTAGCGCATGCCTCCACGGGCGACGAGATTGAGCTGGTCCTCAACGAAACCCCGTTCTACGCCGAAGCCGGTGGCCAGTCCGCTGACACCGGCCTCATCACCGGCGACGGTTTCGTGGTGGAAGTTTTGGACGTCCAGCGTCCCATCAAGGGCCTCAGCGTCCATAAGGCGATTGTCCGCGAAGGTGAGATTGCCTCTGACGCGCTGGTGCGCGCCGCCGTCGACCGTGAACGCCGGCATGCGGCCGAGCAGGCTCACACAGGAACGCACATCGTGCACGCCGCCCTGCACCAGATCCTCGGCCCGGAAGCCACCCAGCGCGGTTCCTACAACAAGGCCGGATACCTTCGCTTCGACTTCGCCTGGGGGGAGGGCCTCAGCACTGCCACGCGCTCCGAAATCGAAGAGGTCTCCAACATTGCCATTCGGAATAACTTCCGGGTGGACACCAAGGTGATGGGGCTCGCGGAAGCCAAGGCACTGGGTGCCATGGCGCTGTTCGGTGAAAACTACGGCAGCGAAGTTCGTGTCGTGGAGATCGACGGCGCCTGGTCCCGTGAGTTGTGTGGTGGCACGCACGTGTCCAACACCTCCCTGATCGGTAGCCTCTCGCTGCTGGGCGAGCAGTCTGTTGGCTCGGGAAACCGGCGCGTTGAGGCCTTCGTTGGCCTGGATGCCTTCCGTCACCTCGCCGCTGAGCGGGCACTGGTCACAGAGCTCACGGAGCTCTTGAAAGTCCCTTCCGGTCAGCTTGCGGACCGCATCTCCAGCACCCTGAGCAAGTTGAAGGCCACGGAGAAGGAACTCGACCGACTTCGCAAGGAGCAGTTGACCGCTGCGGCGGCCACTTTGGTGGGCACCGCCAAGGATGCCGCAGGCGTACGGGTCGTAGCCCACGACGCCGGTCAGGTTGGCGGAGCGGACGATCTCCGGAACCTCGCTTTGGACCTTCGCAGCCGGTTGGGCTCCGAAGCTGCCACCGTGGCCGTGGCCGGCATCAGCAATGACCGTCCCGTGATCCTCATCGCCACCAATGAGGCGGCCCGCGAAGCCGGCGTGAAGGCCGGAGCGCTGGTCCGACTGGCCGCAGGCATCCTTGGCGGCGGCGGTGGCGGCAAGGATGACGTCGCCCAGGGCGGCGGCGCCGACGCTGGGAAGGTCTCTGAGGCCCTCACAGCGGTGGTGGATGCGATAGCCAAGCGCTGACGGTGGCTGCAAGTACTCACGAGGACGTCTACCCCCAAGGCATCAAGCTGGGGGTAGACGTCGGTACCGTCCGGGTGGGCCTGTCCCAGTGCGATCCCGACGGAATATTAGCCACACCATTCAAAACCCTCGCGCGGGACGCCAAGAAGAACTCCGACGTCCGTGTCGTGGCCAGGCTTGCCGCGGAATTGCCCGCCGTGCAGATCTTTGTGGGCCTTCCACGCACCATGAAGGGTGAGGAACGAGCGTCGGCTGAGATGGCCAGCGGCTACGCCGAACTCCTCGCAAACGAGCTTGTGCGGGCCGGTTTGGACATCCCCGTGAACCTCGTGGACGAGCGGCTTTCAACTGTGACGGCACACCGCAACCTCCACCAAGCTGGCATGAGCAGCAAGAACCACCGTAAAGTGGTTGATCAGGTTGCCGCTGCTGGAATACTTCAGCACGCAATCGACATGCAAAAAGCCAGAGGATCGGATGTTGGCCGCCGAGTGCAGGCACCGGCGCAATCCGAAAAACCCAGCAGTGCCCCAACGCTGCGGGCTGCCTCCGGCAATGAACCCGATTCTTCTACGAGGGGACTGCAACTGTGAGCCCGGTCAACAACGACCCCTCCAGCGGTACCGCCGGCGGCGGTATGCCGCTGACCCGCAAAGAGCTGCGGGCGCGGGAACGATTCCTCGCCACGCAGAACCACAACGTCGTACCCGTTCCCGAAGCGACGCCGGGGGAGACCTCCGCGCCATCGGACGTTGAGCCTGAGCTGCCCCGTCCTGTTCCCGCAGTGCCTCCCGCACCGGTTGCTCCACCGGTGCCCGTGGCTCCACCAGTACCCGTGGCCAAGCCTGCTGCTCCAGCGCCTGTCGAGTCGAACCCCACTGAACCGGAACATGACGTTGAACCGGTGCAGGATGTTGAACCGGCGCAGGACGTTGTCCACCAGGAAAGCGAAGCTTCACAGGATATCGCCGGGCATCATGACCCTGAACATGTAGAAACTGAACATGTAGATCCAGAACACGTAGATCCAGAACACCTCGAGCCGGTCCCCGTTGACGCTGGTCACCTGCATGGCTTCGCTGAGCACGATGCCCACCACGGCTTCGAAGCCCATGACGATTACCATGGCGACCACCATGCCGATGATCACCTTCACGACGAGCATCACCATGACCTCATTGCGCCCGTCGAGCAAACTGCATCATCCAAAGCAGCCGCGAAGAAGGCCCGGCGTCGTCGTCGAGTCGTCGCACTCCTGATCACGCTCGGTGTCTTCGTAGCCGCAATTGCCATTGGCGCCCAGTTCCTCAAGCCTTTGCTGGGCATGGACAAGGTCACTGACTACCCGGGTCCGGGAACGGGATCGGTCACCATTACGGTTCCGGAGGGCTCCGGACCGAAAGCAGTGGGCGTTGAACTTGTCGAGAACAAAGTGGTGGCAGACGCCGATGCTTTCGTCAAGGAATTCCTTAACGACGGCGGTGAGCTGTCCCCGGGCGAGTTCACTTTCCGTACTGAGATGAAGAATTCAGATGCAGTGGACGTCCTGGTCAACAAGGACGCTTCGAAGGTGATGTATTTTGCCTTGAGTGCCGGCCTCCGCATCAATGAGTCCCTCGAAGCCATTTCCAAGGGCTCGGGTATTTCAATGCAGGAACTCAGCGGGTTCAACCAGGCGCCGGCACAGTTCGGTGTCCCCTCCAAGGCCAAGAACCTGGAAGGCTTCCTCGCCCCTGGTGAGTATCGCTTTGAGCTAGGCACACCGGCCAAGGACATCATCCAGAAGCTGGTCACCACTACGTTGGATGAACTTAAGTCCCAAGGAATCACGGATCCAGCGAAGCAGTATGACGCCGTGACCATCGCCAGCATCGTGCAGGCTGAGGGCGGGCAGGCCGACTACGGAAATGTGGCCGGCGCCATCTATAACCGGCTGAAGCCAAACAACGTGGAAACCAGCGGCCTGATCCAGTCCGATGCCACGGTGACCTACGGCCTGGGCAAGAAGTCCTTCCACCTCACTGAGGAAGAGAAGGCCGATAAGTCCAATACGTACAACACGTACGCCAACGTCGGCCTTCCGGCTGGACCGATCGGCTCGCCGGGCAAGACCGCCATCGATGCTGCGGCCAAGCCCACGCAGAATGACTACCTCTACTGGGTGACCATCAACCTGGACACCAAGGAGACCAAGTTCTCCAAGACCTTGGCTGAGCACAACACCTACGTTGAGCAGTACAACGCCTGGTGCCAGGCCAACGCTGGACGGTGTGTGTGAGTCGTCGGGCCGCCGTCCTGGGGCATCCGATCTCGCATTCGAAATCCCCGGCATTGCATACGGCTGCCTACGCCAAGCTCGGCGCGGACATCGGCTACTCGGCGATTGACGTCACCGTCGATGCCCTCCCGTCCTTCATGGACTCGCTCCGTGGTGACGACTCATGGTGCGGCCTGTCGGTCACCATGCCGTTGAAGTCAGCAATGGTCGGAGAGGTGGACGAGGTCCGCGGTGCCGGCGCCCACTTGGGCGTCATCAACACGGTGGTTTTCGAATACGACGGCGGGTTGGTACGTCGAGTGGGCTACAACACCGATGTTGCCGGAATCGTTGAAGCGGTCCGGTATGCGGGGGTTTCTTCGACTCCCCAAGCCGCAATCCTTGGTGGTGGTGGCACTTCGGCTGCCGCAGTTGCCGCCGTCAAGGAACTGGGTGGCAGCCACGTCGACGTTTTTGTCCGCGACCCAGGACGTGCCGGCGACGCGGAAGCCGCGGCCGCCGCCGTCGGAATCTCCGTCAGTATCCGGCCTTTGACTGAAGCGGCCACTGCCGTTGCGGGCGCGGATCTGGTGATTTCGACCTTCCCACCGCGAGCCGCAGACTCTTTGGCGCAGGAGCTCGCAGCGTTGCCGGGAACGGGCGCCGGTGTTCTGCTGGACGTCGCTTACGATCCCTGGCCCAGCAAGCTTGCGCAGGTATGGCACGGCCATGGGGGAGCCGTGGTTCCGGGTTTGGAGATGCTGATGTATCAGGCGGCAGAACAGATCAGTCGCTTCAGCGGCTGTGACGTGGATGCCGCCGTCATAGATGTGATGTGCGACTCAGTCGGGCTTCCCCGGCGAGTGTTCTAGAGGCCTTACATGGCAGGATTGGTTATATGTTGCGTTGGTTGACTGCCGGTGAATCCCATGGTCCGGCTCTGATCGGAATTGTTGAAGGCGTGCCCGCCGGTGTTGAACTCACCAGCGCGCAGATTCGTGACGCCCTGGCGCGTCGCCGCCTGGGGTATGGACGTGGTGCCCGCATGAAGTTTGAGCAGGACGAGGTCACCATCATGGGCGGCGTCCGTCATGGCCTGACCCAGGGTGGTCCTGTAGCCATCCAGGTTGGCAACACCGAATGGCCCAAGTGGGAGCAGATCATGTCTGCGGATCCCGTGGACCCCGAAATCCTTGCCGACCAAGCCCGCAATGCACCACTGACCCGGCCGCGCCCGGGCCACGCCGACTTCACGGGGATGCAGAAGTACGGCTTCGACGAAGCCCGTCCGGTCCTTGAGCGCGCCAGCGCCCGCGAAACGGCCACCCGCGTGGCTCTGGGTACCGTTGCCGCCCAATTCCTGAAGCAGCTGGGCATCGGGCTGGTCAGCCACACTGTTTCGATTGCCAGCGTAGCCGTGCCCGAAGGCCGTCCGTTGCCGTTGCCGCAGGACGTTCTGGCGCTTGACGCAGATCCCCTGCGCTGCTTCGACCGCGAAACCTCGGACGCGATGGTAGCCGAGGTGGATGCTGCCCACAAAGAGGGCGAAACCCTCGGTGGAGTGGTTGAGGTTCTCGCCTACGGCCTGCCGCCGGGACTGGGCAGCTACGTGCACTGGGACCGCCGCCTTGATTCGCGCCTTGCCGCAGCACTGATGGGCATACAGGCCATCAAGGGCGTGGAGGTCGGCGACGGTTTCCTTACCGCTGCCCGCCGTGGTTCCGCCGCACACGATGAAATCCTTAAGGACGAGAACGGCAGGATCGTCCGCCAGACAAACCGGGCTGGCGGTATTGAAGGCGGCATGAGCATCGGTGAGGTCCTGAGGGTTCGCGCTGCCATGAAGCCGATCGCAACCGTTCCGCGCGCTCTGCGCACCATTGATGTCAGCACGGGAGAGCCGGCCAAGGCCCACCACCAGCGTTCGGACGTTTGTGCGGTGCCCGCGGCCGGAGTCGTCGCAGAGGCTATGGTGGCCTTGGTCCTGGCTGAGGCTGTCGCCGAGAAATTCGGTGGCGACTCCGTTGCCGAGACACAGCGAAACCTGCAGAGCTACCTCGACAGCATCCCGGCCACCCTGGACTCGGTCGGCCGGTAGTGGTCCGCCCTGTTCTGGATGGCTGTCCCGGCCGTCCCGTTGTCCTGATAGGGCCCATGGCTGTCGGCAAGTCGGCCATCGGCCAGCAGCTGGCCCAGCAGCTCGGCCTCCCGTTTGTGGACACTGACGCGGTGGTGGTTGCCGCCCACGGCAGCATCGCCGATATTTTCGCTGGACGCGGTGAACACGCCTTCCGCGAGATAGAAGCGCGAGCGGTGGCGAAGTCCATTGAGAATGCCAAAGTTCAACCAGCCATCATTTCCCTGGGCGGGGGTGCAGTCCTTGACTCCGGCACCCAGCAATTACTGGGGGAGTGCACAGTGGTCTACCTGGAGTGTGATGCGGAAACAGTTGCTGACCGGATCGCGCGGAACACGGGCAGGCCTTTGCTGCAGGGTGATGCGATGACACGGTGGGAGGCCTTGTTTGCCACGAGGCGTCCTGTCTACGAGCGTCTCGCGGACATCGTCATGGACGTCCGTTCCGGATCCGTGGCGGAAATCGGCCTCCATGTGGAGGAGCGGCTGCGCCAGCATGCAGCCTTGAAAGAGGAAGTTGAAAAGTGAGCAACGAAGCAACTGTCATCAAGGTGACTGGCCAGTCCGTCAATGAAAACTACGATGTCGTGGTGGGACGCGGCCTCCTGGCGACCCTGCCGGGGAAACTTGGTGAGCGGGTCCGGCGGGTTCTTGTCATCCACCCACGCGCCCTTCGCCTGACGGGGGATACTGTTCGCGACGAGCTCGAAGCAGCCGGGTTTACCGCGCTCACGGCCGAAATCCCGGATGCGGAGGAAGGCAAGCACATTCAGGTTGCTGCCTTCTGCTGGCAAGTACTCGGCCAGAATGATTTCACGCGCTCCGATGCCATCGTGGCTGTCGGTGGTGGCGCTGTCACCGACCTCGCCGGCTTCGTGGCCGCTACGTGGCTTCGCGGCGTCAAGGTCATCCACATGCCCACCAGCCTGCTCGGTATGGTGGATGCTTCGGTTGGCGGAAAGACCGGCATCAACACTGCAGAGGGCAAGAACCTGGTCGGCTCCTTCCACCCTCCCGCAGCCGTCCTGGCGGATCTGGACACCCTCCAGACATTGCCTAAGAACGAGCTCATTTCGGGCATGGCGGAAGTCATCAAGTGTGGCTTCATCGCCGATCCCGCGATCCTTGACTTGGTCGAAAAGAACACCGACGCCGTGCTGGACGCCGGCTCGGATGTCGTCCGCGAACTTATTGAACGTGCCATCTCGGTGAAGGCGGAGGTGGTCTCCCAGGACCTCAAGGAATCCGGCCTCCGGGAAATCCTGAACTATGGTCACACCTTGGGACACGCCATTGAGTTGGTGGAACGCTACTCATGGCGCCATGGTGCCGCTGTATCGGTGGGCATGATGTTCGCTGCGGAATTGTCGCGCAGCGTGGGCCGGTTGTCCGATACCGACGCAGATCGTCACCGCACCATCCTGGAAAGCCTGGGGCTGCCTACTACCTACCGTCGGGACCGTTGGCAGGGCCTGCTGGACGGCATGCGCCGGGACAAGAAATCCCGTGGCGACCTTCTCCGCTTCGTTGTCCTCGACGGCGTGGCCAAGCCGGGCATCCTGGAGGTTCCCGACACCTCACTCCTGTTTGCGGCCTACCAGGAGATCGCATCATGAGCGCTGCAGTCCGTGAGGGCGTCAGCGATTGGCCGACCGCCGGCTTCCCGGGCGTCCGAATGAACCCGGATACGCTGCTGCCCGTGATCGTCAACGAGGAAGTCATGGAGTCTGCGCTTGCGGCTTCAGAAGACCCCGCTGACCGCATCATGGCCTTGCTGCTTGAAAACCAGCCGAAGGAAGCCGCCGAGTTGCTGGCTGAGGCCCGCTACAAGGATCCTGAGTCATTCCGCCTAAGGATCTTCGAGGCCGAGGTCCACCGGGCCACCAACCGCCTTGACCGGGCTGTGCAGTTGTTCCGTCAGTTGCTTCACGAAGTCCAGGGCAGTTCCAAGGAAGCGATCGTCCATCAGTATCTGGGCCGTGCTTATTTCGTGAGTGGCAACGTCCTTGCAGCGTCCGAGGAGTTCTCCAGGGCGCTGGACCTAAGGGTATCCATGGCTGCCGATGCGGCGCTGATCTATTCATCAGCCGTGGCCCTGCAGCGGGCCCGCAACGTACTCGAAGTTGCCTGCTGAAAGCTGGTCAAATCCCCGTTCGCAGGCCTACGGCCCATTTGCCGGTAGAATGGTTCTTGGATTTTTGATAAATACGCGCTGGCGGGCCGTTTGGCATGCCTGCCTGGCATAGACGAACTGGCAGCTTGAACCAGTGAGAGAAACCTGAGGATACGAGTGGCAACCACAAACGACATCAAGAACGGGACCGTACTGAAGCTCGAGGGCCAGCTCTGGAACATCATCGAGTTCCAGCACGTCAAGCCGGGCAAGGGCGGCGCGTTCGTCCGTACCAAGATGCGCAACGTCATGTCCGGCAAGGTGGTCGACAAGACCTTCAACGCCGGCCTGAAGATCGAAACCGCAACGGTTGACCGCCGTGACTACCAGTACCTGTACCAGGATGGCGAAGACTTCGTCTTCATGGACACCCAGGACTTCGACCAGATCACCGTCACCGGTGCAACTGTCGGCGACGCCACCAACTTCATGCTCGAAAACCAGATGGTCAACATTGCCATCCACGAGGGCAATCCGCTGTACATCGAACTGCCCCCGAGCGTCGTCCTCGAAATTACCTACACGGAGCCGGGCCTTCAGGGCGACCGCTCCTCGGCAGGCACCAAGCCGGCCACTGTTGAAACCGGCTACGAGATCCAGGTTCCGCTGTTCGTTGAGCAGGGCACCAAGGTCAAGGTCGACACCCGCGATGGCAGCTACCTGGGTCGGGTCAACGACTAGTGAGCGCACGCGGTAAAGCCCGTAGCAGGGCTCTTGAAGTACTCTTCGAGGCGGAGCAGCGCTCCGTTTCGGCTTTCGACGCCATGACCGCGCGCCGGGAGAAAACCGACTTGGTCATCAACCCCTACACGGTGGAAATCGTTGAGGGCGTTGTTTCCATGCAGGCAACCATCGATGAGTTCCTGCAGACGTACGCCCAGGGATGGACGTTGGAGCGCATGCCGTCAGTGGACCGCATCATTCTTCGGATCGGAGCTTGGGAGCTCCTCTACAACGATGAGGTTCCGGATGGCGTGGCGGTCAGCGAAGCCGTTGCCCTCGCCAAGACGATGTCCACGGACGAGTCCCCGGCCTTCATCAATGGCCTCCTTGGCCGACTGCAGAAGCTCAAGCCGTCACTTCTCGCGTAGGTACATCGCCTGGTTTGAACGCACAAGGACCCGCTTCACAGGAAACTGTGGAAGCGGGTCCTTTTTTGCGTTACTGGAGAACTGCGGCCCTGAGGCCAGGGATGCTGCGCAGATGTTCAAGCTCATCGTGCTGGTGAAGATGGACGTCACGGCCGCTAAGTATCCGTTGGCGGGTGAACGCCAACGCGGTGGCTCCTTTGATGAAGGCTTTCATCTGAGGCCCACGTCCGCGGGAGGATGCCCAGCGAACGGCATGTTTGCGACCCTTCGCGGTGGCCAGCATTTCCACTTCGGCCGGGGTGAACCACCCTGCCCGGGCATACTCCATGAGCCGTTGCCGTGTGAGTTTTCCTTCGGCGACACGGAGAAGGATGATGCCCACAGCGGCAACCAGGAAAATCGGAACCTGGACTACGAAGTACTCCACCAGGAAGTCCTGGCCCATGCTGTTCCAGCGGTTGTGCAGGAACATTGCGGGCAGCAAGCCGATGAAGAACGCCAGAACGGCATAACCCGGGTGCCATTTCCGGGCTGCGAAGCCCATGATCAATCCGGTTGTTCCCGTGAAGACCGCATGAGCAAAGGGTGACATGACGCCGCGGAGGATGAAGATACGTACCAAGTCAGTGCCGGGATCCGTTGACGAGGCAATTTCGCGTCCGAAGTAGAGGATGTTCTCTGTGAAGGCGAAACCGGCGGCAATCGTGAACGCGAACACCACACCGTCAACCGGACCGTCGAAGTACTTCCGTGCGGCCAGGATCAAGACCAGCAACCCCAGAGACTTGGTGAATTCCTCCACGATGGGCGCTTGGACGGTTGCCATGAAGTAGGTGAACGCTTCTTCGCTGCTGGTTGGCGCGGCCAGGGCGAAGAGCGGTTGGATGAGCAACGTCCCGGCGATGGAAACAGCGGCACCCCACGTGAAAGCGAACCACAGGAGCCTTTTCGGTTCAGGCTCCCACCGGTCAATGAGGCGGACTGTCAGCAGAACCACCGACAAGGGAATCAAGGAAGCAATAAAACCAACCACAAAGCCGGTGACGCCAGTGTTGCCAAGAAGGAACGGCACCACCAGCAGGAGACTGGCAAGGGCCAGTACTGCGCCCGTGATGACCAAGGGCAGTGTGCCCAACGAACGGCCGCGTGGCGCTGGTGGCATGGCCCAGGTTTGCTGGGGGAGCGATGCCGGATTTCCCGGCGCAGGCTGGAAGTTCCCTGGTTGGACGCGGCCAATCCATGTGGGGTTGGCCGCAGGTTCCAGATAGGGCCGCGGATAGGGTTGTCCGCCAGGCTGCCCGTTCGGGTTCATGGTCATGGACACGAGCCTATTCCACGGCATGGAATGTGAGCTTAAACTCATGCCCGGCGTCCGCTGAGGGTGAGGCCGGAAAGGGCCGTTGTGGTAGCTTTGAAAAGCAAATATTCCTTTTTTAATTCCGTCCCGTGAGGCGGGGAAAGGGGAGACGAGCGATGACTGAAGTCACTTCAGCGCACGTGCCGTCGCGGGTTGTTCTCAATCAGGCGGACATTGATCGTGCGCTCACTCGTATCGCCCACGAGATCCTTGAAGCCAACAAAGGCTCCCAGGACCTGGTTCTTTTGGGCATTCCCAGCCGCGGCTATCCATTGGCCGTGCGGCTTGCCAACAAGATCGCAGCGGCCGATCCCACAGTCAACGCTGAAACGATTGTTGGCCAACTGGACGTCACCATGTTCCGTGACGATCTTTCCCACCAGCCAACCCGGCCCCCGCGGCACACCCGGCTTCCGTTGTCCGGCATCGATGACAAGGTTGTTGTCCTGATCGACGACGTCCTGTATTCGGGACGCACCATCCGCGCGGCCCTGGACGCCTTGGTGGACCTCGGGCGCCCGAGGATTGTCCGATTGGCGGTCCTGGTGGACAGGGGCCACCGAGAGCTCCCCATTCGCGCCGACCATGTGGGAAAGAACCTGCCTACGTCCTCCGCGGAAAAGGTCCGCGTCCATCTTGAGGAAATCGACTCCGTGGACGGTGTGCCCGTCAACGAGGTAGTTATTGAGGCAGGCAAGTGAAACACCTCCTTTCCACCGAAAACCTCAGCGCTTATGATGCCATCCGTGTCCTGGATACAGCGGAGGAAATGTCCGCTGTCGGCGAGCGTGAAGTGAAGAAACTGCCGGCCCTGCGCGGCCGGACAGTGGTTAACCTTTTCTTCGAGGACTCCACCCGTACCAGGATCTCTTTCGAGGCAGCAGCCAAGCGCCTGTCCGCAGACGTCATCAACTTCGCCGCGAAGGGATCCTCTGTGTCCAAGGGGGAGTCCCTCAAAGACACCGCCCAGACGCTCGCCGCGATGGGCGCCGACGCCGTCGTCATCCGCCACTGGGCTTCTGGTGCGCCACACCGGCTCGCTGCCACGGACTGGATTGACGCAGCAGTCATCAATGCCGGTGACGGCACCCACGAACACCCAACGCAAGCGCTCCTGGATGCCTTCACCATGCGCCGGCACTGGTCGCAGGTCAACGGCACAGAGTCCACCGGTGCGGACCTCAAGGGCATGCGGGTAGCGATTGCCGGGGATGTCCTGCACTCCCGCGTCGCCCGGTCCAACGTTTGGTTGTTGAAGACACTTGGCGCCGAGGTCACGCTGGTGGCGCCTCCCACGCTGCTGCCGATCGGCGTCGAGCACTGGCCCTGCAAGGTCAGCTACGACCTGGACCAAACTCTTGAGGCCGGCATTGACGCCATGATGATGTTGCGCGTCCAGGGTGAGCGGATGAACGCTTCGTTCTTCCCCTCCACCCGCGAGTACTCCCGCCGCTGGGGCTTCGATGACGCGAGGCTCCGTGCGTTGGATGACCTGGGAATGAAGGACACCATCATCATGCACCCGGGTCCCATGAACCGGGGCCTGGAAATTTCTTCGGCCGCCGCGGATTCGCCGCGATCCACTGTGCTTGCCCAAGTGCGCAACGGCGTATCGGTCCGCATGGCCGCCCTGTACCTGCTGCTCTCCGGGGATTCCCGCGGAGCAGCCTCGAACGTAAGCCAGTCCAGCAAGGAGACCAACTGATGGCCGAGAACAGCTACCTGATTCGTGGGGCCGCCATCCTCGGCGGCGAAGCCGAGGACCTGCTGATCCGCGACGGCATGATCGAAGCCCGCGGCAAGGACCTTGCGGCTGAGGGTGCCACCGTCATCGATGCCGCGGGCCTCGTCGCCCTGCCCGGCATGGTGGACGTGCACACCCACCTGCGCGAACCCGGCCGCGAAGACGCCGAGACGGTGGAAACCGGTACCCGTGCTGCCGCCTTGGGTGGTTTCACCGCCGTCCATGCGATGGCCAACAGCAACCCGGTGGCCGACACTGCGGGCGTTGTGGAACAGGTCCACAGCCTGGGCCGCGCGTCCGGCTGGGTGGACGTCCGCCCCGTGGGTGCAGTCACCGTGGGCCTGGCCGGTGAGCAGCTCGCCGAGCTCGGCGCCATGGCCGACTCCCGGGCCCGGGTCCGCATGTTCTCCGACGACGGGATCTGCGTCCACGACCCCGTGATCATGCGCCGTGCGCTGGAGTACGTGAAAGCGTTCGACGGCGTGGTGGCCCAGCACGCGCAGGAACCGCGCCTTACCGCCGGGGCACAGATGAACGAAGGCACCGTCTCGGCAGTGCTGGGATTGACTGGATGGCCTGCTGTTGCCGAGGAAAGCATCATTGCCCGCGACGTCCTGCTTGCCCAGCATGTGGGTTCACGCCTGCATGTCTGCCACGTCTCCACTGCCGGATCCGTGGAAATTGTGCGCTGGGCCAAGGCACGGGGAATCAACGTCACAGCCGAGGTCACCCCCCACCACCTGCTCCTGACTGACGAGCTGGTCCGCAGTTACGACCCCGTGTACAAGGTCAACCCGCCGCTGCGTACCGATGCTGACGTACAAGCGCTGCGCGAGGGCCTCGCCGACGGCACCATCGACGTCGTCGGAACGGACCACGCCCCGCACCCCAGCGAGCACAAGGAATGCGAGTGGGCGCAGGCGGCGATGGGCATGACCGGCCTGGAAACCGCGCTTTCGGTGGTCCAGGAGACCATGATCGAGACCGGCCTCATGACATGGGCGGACTTCGCGAGGGTTACGTCCTTCACTCCGGCGATCATTGGCCGCGTCGCTGATCAGGGCCGTCCGCTCGAGGTTGGCGAGCCGGCCAACGTCATTCTTGTGGACCCGGCTGCGCGTTGGACCGTTGACCCCCATAAAATGGCAACCATGGGCCGCAATTCACCATTCAAGGGCAAGGAGCTGCCCGGATCCGTTGTGGCTACCTTCTTCAAGGGCCACCCCACTGTCCTTGACGGCAAGCTCAACACGCCGTACCGGTACCCGGCAGTCAGCAGCAATTAATGGACAACCAGACACTGACCGTGATCATCACGGTGCCACTGATTGTCGTCGTACTGGCGATGATCTGGCTGGGGTGGCGTAACAGGCTCAGGCGACAGGCCGACGTCGAACGCCTTCCCGGGGTGCCGGAGCAGCTGACGCCGGCCACCGTCGTCGCGGAAGGGCAATATGTTGCCACCACCACGGCAGGGGACTGGCTGGACCGGATCGCGGTCCAGGGCCTTGGCATCCGGACCAACGCGGAACTGAGCATCCACGCCGAAGGCGTGCTGTTCGACCGATCCGGTGCCGCCCCCGTGTTCATCCCGCGCGCCGCAGTAGTGGACAGTCGCGAGTCCAACGGCATGGCTGGAAAGTTCGTCGAGAAGGACGGACTCCTGGTCATCAGTTGGAAGCTCGGCAGCCAGGAACTCGACACCGGGTTCCGTTCCAGGCACGCAGCCGACAAGCAGCTCCTCCTTGAAGCCCTCCAGGAATTGACCTCCGCAGCCCCTCAGGCAGATGCCGATAGTGGAAAGTAATAAAGTGACGGATAGTAAAGCAGCCACCACACCCACCTCCTCAGCAGCAGTGCTGGTGCTCGAAGACGGCCGCATGTTCCGCGGCCGCAGCTACGGCGCACAGGGAACCGCACTCGGCGAAGCCGTGTTCGCCACCGGTATGACCGGTTACCAGGAGACCATCACCGACCCCTCCTATGCGCGCCAACTGGTAGTCCAGACGGCCCCGCACATCGGCAACACTGGAGTCAACAGCGAAGACGCTGAGTCCCGCCGTATCTGGGTTGCCGGATACATCGTGCGCGACGCCGCCCGCCGACCCTCCAACTGGCGCTCCGAACGGAGCCTCGATGACGAATTGGTGGAGCAGGGCATTGTTGGCATCCAGGGTGTCGACACCCGCGCCATTACCCGCCATCTCCGCGAGCACAAGACCATGCGGGCCGGCATCTTCTCGGGTGAGGCCGCTCAGGTATCCGACAAGGAACTGGTCGATGCCGTCCTGGCCAGCGCTCCCATGGAAGGTGCAGCGCTGGCGGAGGAAGTCTCCATCGATAAGGCGTATGTCGTTGAGCCCAAGGACCACGGCTGGGAAGGCGAGCCGCGGTTCTCCATCGCCGCCGTTGACCTCGGCATCAAGGCCATGACACCGGTTCGCTTCGCCGAGCGCGGTGTGCGCGTCCACGTCCTGCCGGCGACCTCCACGCTGGAAGACGTCAACGCGGTCAACCCGGATGGATTCTTCATGTCCAACGGACCTGGCGACCCGGCCACGGCTGATCACCAGGTTTCCCTGTTGCGCTCGGTGCTGGACGAGAAGCTGCCGTACTTCGGTATCTGCTTCGGCAACCAGATCTTGGGCCGCGCCCTCGGCTTCGGCACCTACAAGCTCCGCTATGGTCACCGCGGCATCAACCAGCCCGTTATGGACCGCCGCACAGGCAAGGTGGAAATCACCTCGCAGAACCACGGCTTTGCCGTCGACGCCCCGATGAACGGTGCCACGGTGGCTCCCGAAGAGCGCTACGGACGGGTTGAAGTCAGCCATGTGTCGTTGAACGACGACGTCGTTGAAGGACTCGCCTGCCTCGACATCCCGGCATTCTCGGTCCAGTACCACCCCGAGGCCGCGGCCGGGCCGCACGATGCCGCGTACCTGTTCGACCGCTTCATCGATCTCATGGCTGAGACGAAGTCCGGCGCCGCCAACACCACCGACTCCAAGACTGAGGACAAGAAGTAATGCCCAAGCGTACAGATCTCAAGAGCGTCCTTGTCATCGGTTCCGGCCCGATCGTCATTGGGCAGGCTGCCGAATTCGATTACTCCGGTACCCAGGCACTGCGCGTCCTCAAGGAGGAAGGCCTCCGCGTCATCCTCGTGAACTCCAACCCGGCCACCATCATGACGGACCCCGAGTTTGCCGACGCCACCTATGTTGAGCCCATCACCCCCGAGGTGGTGGAGAAGATCATCGCCAAGGAGCGCCCGGATGCCATCCTGCCGACCCTCGGTGGCCAGACTGCTTTGAACACCGCCATTGCGCTGGACAAGAACGGCGTGCTGGAGAAGTACAACGTAGAGCTGATCGGTGCGAACATTGCTGCCATTGAGCTTGGTGAAGACCGCGAGAAGTTCAAGGGCGTCGTAGAGCGTTGTGGCGCAGAGTCCGCGCGCAGCCACATCATCCACACCATGGAAGAAGCGTTCAAAGCCGCGGAGGACCTCGGCTACCCGATGGTGGTCCGTCCTTCCTTCACCATGGGTGGCTTGGGCTCCGGCTTGGCGTACAACGAGGACGACCTCCGCCGCATCGTAGGCCAGGGGCTGCAGTACAGCCCCACCACCGAGGTCCTGCTTGAAGAGAGCATCCTCGGCTGGAAGGAATACGAGCTCGAGATGATGCGGGACAAGAACGACAACGTCGTTGTTGTTTGCTCCATCGAGAACTTCGATCCCGTAGGCGTCCACACCGGCGATTCCATCACGGTTGCTCCGGCCCTGACCCTCACCGACCGCGAGTACCAGAAGCTGCGCGACGTCTCCATTGCCGTCATCCGCGAAGTCGGCGTGGACACCGGTGGCTGCAACATCCAGTTCGCCATCGACCCCGCCACTGGTCGTGTGGTGGTCATCGAGATGAACCCGCGAGTGTCCCGCTCTTCTGCCTTGGCATCCAAGGCAACCGGCTTCGCCATTGCGAAGATCGCCACCAAGCTTTCCCTGGGCTACACCCTGGACGAGATCCCCAACGACATCACGCAGAAGACGCCGGCTTCGTTTGAACCGACACTCGACTATGTTGTGGTCAAGGTTCCCCGCTTTGCCTTCGAGAAGTTCCCGGCAGCGGACAACACGCTGACCACCACCATGAAGTCCGTCGGCGAAGCCATGGCCATGGGCCGCAACTTCACCGAGGCCCTGCAGAAGGCCCTGCGCTCCTTGGAACAGAAGGGGTCCCAGCTGGACTTCAGCTCGGTGCCGGAGTACGAAGTGGCCGAGCTCATCGAGAAAGCCAAGCGCCCCACCACGGACCGCCTGCACCAGGTGCAGCGTGCGATGCTCGGCGGCGCCAGCGTGGAGGACCTCTTCGAGGCCACCAAGATCGATCCTTGGTTCCTGGACCAGCTGCAGCTCCTCAACGAGACCGCGCAGGAGATCCGCAAGGCCGGTGTGCTGACCGAAGACATGCTGCGCAACGCCAAGCGCCACGGCTTCTCGGACGAGCAGATCGGTGCCCTGACGCATAACCCTGAGGCCGTTGTCCGTGGGGTCCGCCACGCCTTGGGCATCCGTCCGGTCTACAAGACGGTGGACACCTGCGCCGCGGAGTTCGCCGCCTACACGCCGTACCACTACTCCGCCTACGACGAAGAAGACGAAGTCGGCCTGCACGCCAAGCCCTCCGTTATCATCCTTGGCTCCGGCCCCAACCGCATCGGCCAGGGCATCGAGTTCGACTACTCCTGCGTGCACGCCTCCATGGCACTGCGCAAAGCCGGCTACGAGACCGTCATGGTCAACTGCAACCCTGAAACTGTCTCCACCGACTACGACGTCTCCACACGCCTGTACTTCGAGCCGCTGACCCTTGAGGATGTCCTCGAAGTCATCGCCGCCGAAGAGCGCACTGGCGGTGTCATGGGTGTCTTCGTGCAGCTCGGTGGACAGACTCCGCTGAAGCTGGCACAGCAGCTGGCCGACGCCGGCGTCCCGATCCTGGGCACCTCCCCCGAGGCGATCGACCTTGCTGAGCACCGTGGCGCCTTTGCGCGCGTTCTGGACGAAGCCGGCCTGACCTCCCCGAAGAACGGCACCGCCGTTTCCTTCGAGGACGCCAAGAAGATCGCTGACGAGATCGGCTATCCGGTCCTGGTGCGTCCGTCGTACGTCCTTGGCGGCCGCGGCATGGAGATCGTCTACGACGAACCCAATCTCTCCCGCTACATTGCCAACGCCACGGAGATCACGCCGGACCACCCGGTGCTGATCGACCGCTTCCTCGAAGACGCCGTCGAAATCGACGTCGACGCCCTCTTCGATGGCACCGACATGTACCTCGGCGGGATCATGGAACACATCGAGGAAGCCGGTATCCACTCCGGCGACTCGGCCTGCGTGCTTCCGCCGATCACGCTCGGCACCAACGTCATTGAGCGCGTGCGCACGGCAACCCGTGCCATCGCTGAAGGCGTGGGCGTCCGCGGCCTCATCAACATCCAGTTCGCGTTGGCCTCAGACGTCCTGTACGTCCTTGAAGCCAACCCGCGCGCTTCCCGCACCGTTCCGTTCGTCTCCAAGGCCACGGGCGTGCAGATGGCCAAGGCCGCTGCCCTGATCGGCACCGGCGTGACCATCAACCAGCTCCGCGGCGCCTACAAGATGCTGCCGGAAACCGGTGACGGTTCCACGCTGCCTTTGGACGCGCCGGTTGCCGTGAAGGAAGCCGTTCTGCCGTTCAGCCGTTTCCGCACTCCGGAGGGCAAGGTCGTGGACTCCCTGCTCGGCCCGGAAATGCGCTCCACCGGCGAAGTCATGGGTATCGACAAGCACTTCGACACCGCCTTCGCCAAGAGCCAGGCCGCTGCGAACAACGCCTTGCCCACAGGGGGCAAGATCTTCGTCTCCGTGGCCAACCGCGACAAGCGCTCGGTCATCATGGGCGTCAAGCGCCTTTCTGACCTGGGCTTCGAGATCGTCTCCACCGGTGGCACGGCGGACGTCCTGCGCCGCAACGGCATCCAGGCGACTCCGGTGCGCAAGGTAGCCGAGGGCAGCAGCGCCGAAGGCGAAGGCACCATCGCGGACCTCGTTATCGCGGGCGAGATCGATATGGTCTTCAACACACCCTCCGGTGGCGAAGCCCGCAGCGACGGCTACGAACTCCGTGCCGCAGCCACCTCCATCGGCATTCCCTGCATCACCACCGTCGCCGAATTCAATGCCGCGGTGCAGGCCATCGAGGCACTGCGCACCTACGAGTGGTCCGTGACCAGCTTGCAGGAGCACGCAGCCAACCTGGCAGCAGCAGTGGAAGCGGCCAATGCCTGAGTCTGCTGAAGCACAGCAAGGGCAGCAGCCGGTCCGGGAGTCCTTTGGCTCCCGGCTGGCTGCCGCCATGGCCGCGCGCGGTCCGCTCTGCGTCGGAATCGATCCTCATCCGCAGCTCCTGGCTGAATGGGGATTGAACGACGACGCCGCCGGGCTGGAGCGCTTCTCACTGACGGTCGTGGAGGCCGTGGGTTCCCTCGCTGCCGCGGTCAAGCCGCAAGTGGCGCTGTACGAACGTCATGGGTCCGCTGGTATGGCCGTCCTGGAGCGCACGCTGGCCGCCTCAGCGGAGGCCGGCGTGCTGAGCATCGCCGACGCCAAGCGTGGAGACATCGGTTCCACCATGGCTGCCTATGCCGATGCCTGGCTGCGTGACGGGTCATCCTTGGCCGCGGACTCGGTGACTTTGAGCCCATACCTTGGCTTTGAGTCGCTGCGTCCGGCGCTGGACCTCGCAGCCCAGTACGGCAGGGGAGTGTTTGTGCTCGCACTGACGTCCAATCCTGAAGGCAAGTCGGTCCAGCATGTTGGCGGAACTGATTCCGTTGCCCGCCGGATCGTGGCTGCAGCAACCACGGAGAACCAGCGCTATGGCGGCGCCCTGGGTTCGGTTGGCTTGGTGGTGGGTGCCACTATTGGTTCTGCACTGGAGGATCTGGATATCGATCTTGGTCCAGTTCGCGGGGCCATCCTGGCTCCGGGACTCGGTGCCCAGGGCGCTACACCGGCCGATCTGCGTGCGACCTTCGGCGATGCGTATCCGAGCGTCCTGGCCACCTCCAGCCGTGGGATCCTGGCTGCTGGTCCAGCCGTCGCAGCGCTGCGTGCCGCAACCGAGGAGACTCTGCGGGGACTTCGCCCGGAGTAAGTTGCCAAGCCTCATTGCGCAACCGGGCCCCTGCCGGTAGGTTCAGGATCAGTCCGCGTGATCTGGATCACAATCTCGATCTGACAGGGGTTTGGCAGTGGGCCTTAAAGAGCTGACACCACAGGAGCGTTCCGATGCGTTGGAGAAGGCTGCCAAGGCGCGGGCAGTGCGTGCCGCCGCCAAGGAACGGCTCAAGCGTGGCGAGGTGAGCATTGCCGAGTTGATCTCCTCAGGTTCTACCGACGAGGCGATTGCACGCATGCGGGTGGTGGAACTCCTGGAGGCCCTGCCGGGTATTGGGCCCGTCAGGGCGGCCGGGATCATGGCGGAGATTGGCATCGCAGGATCCCGCCGCATCAGGGGCCTGGGAATTCACCAGGCCCGGGCGCTGGTAGATTTTATGGATACCCAGCAAAGCGTGTAACGCATCTCCCCGAAGGAATCCGTGAGCAAGAAACCCGGACTGACTGTCCTTGCAGGCCCCACTGCCGTTGGCAAGGGAACCGTATCCACCTACATCAGGGACAACTATCCGGAGGTTTGGCTCTCAGTCTCGGCAACCACCCGGGCCGCGCGTCCCGGGGAAACTGACGGCGTTCACTACTTCTTCAAGTCTGCCGAAGAATTCGACTCACTGGTGGCTGACGGGGAACTGCTGGAGTGGGCCGTCGTCCACGGCCAGAACCGCTACGGCACGCTCCGCAGCACCGTTGATGCGGCCATCGCCGACGGGAAGTCTGTGCTGTTGGAGATCGACCTCCAGGGCGCCCGGCAAGTCAAAGCGGCAGTCCCGGACGCGAATTTTGTCTTCCTGGCCCCGCCCAGCTGGGACGAAATGGTCCGTCGACTGGTGGGCCGCGGCACCGAAACTCCCGAGGAACAGCAGCGAAGGCTGGAAACCGCTAAACTGGAACTTGCTGCTGAACCGGAGTTTGACCACACCGTCATCAATGACGACGTTCGCCGGGCAGCAGACGAGCTTGTTTCACTCATGGGGCTTACCCCGCACGGGCGCTAAGCGCTTGCATTTGTTGGCCCGCTAAAATTTGGAGAATTCGTGTCCACGAACCTTGAAGGCATCATCAACCCGCCGATCGATTCGCTGCTTGAGGCTGCTGATTCCAAGTACGGCCTGGTCATCTTCGGCGCCAAGCGTGCGCGCCAGATCAACGCCTACTACGCCCAGCTGCACGAGGGCCTGTTCGAGTACGTCGGCCCGCTGGTTGACACCAAACTGAACGAGAAGTCGCTCTCGATCGCCCTCCGCGAGATCAACGAAGGCCTTCTGGTTTCCACGCCGATCGAGCCCGCAGAATAAAGCAGACTGCCTGTTGACGGAGGTCACGTGCGCATAGTCCTCGGAGTCGGGGGAGGGATCGCAGCCTACAAGGTTGCATCGCTCCTCCGGCTTTTTACTGAAGCCGGTCACAAGGTGACGGTCATTCCCACCGAAGCTGCTACCCGGTTCGTCGGGGTGGCCACGTGGGAGGCCCTCTCCGGCAACCCGGTGAGCAACAGCGTCTTTGACGATGTCGAGAAAGTCAACCATGTCCGATTGGGTCATGAGGCTGACTTGATCGTGGTTGCCCCGGCCACGGCCGACCTTCTGGCCAAAGCAGCCACCGGACAAGCGGGCGACCTCCTCACCAACACACTCCTCATGGCCCACGGGCCGGTGCTCTTCGCTCCGGCGATGCATACGGAAATGTGGCAGCATGCCGCTACGCAGGCCAACGTGGAGACACTGCGCAGCCGCGGCGTGACCGTCCTTGAACCGGCGTCCGGGCGGCTCACGGGTTCCGACTCAGGTCCTGGCCGCCTGCCCGAACCCGAGGCGATCTTTGCCGCTGCCATGGCATTGGCTGAGGCTGCGAATGGTGCCACGGCTTCGCCTGCCGCGGCCAAGCCCCTTGCCGGCCGCATCGTGACGATCTCCGCCGGCGGAACCAGGGAGTCGCTGGATCCTGTCCGCTTCCTGGGAAATCGATCTTCCGGCAAACAGGGCGTTGCGTTGGCCGCTGCGGCCTTGGCTGCCGGTGCCTCCGTGCGCTTCCTCGCAGCGCATATGGACGTTGAGCCGCCTGCCGGCGTCGAGCTTGTCCGCGTTGAGTCAGCCTTGGAACTGAGGGAGGCGGCGCTGAAAGCGGCAGCGGATTCCGACGTCGTCATCATGGCGGCCGCCGTTGCCGATTTCCGTCCTGCGGAGGTCTCGGACACCAAGATCAAAAAGGTCGACGGCGAGGACGCACCTGTGGTGCGCCTGATCCGGAACCCGGACATCCTCCACGAGCTGGTTGAGCGGCGGAACGGTGAGGGCGGCCAGCAACTGATCGTCGGGTTTGCGGCTGAAACGGGCGACGCCCAAGGAGATGTCCTTGAACACGCCACGGCAAAGCTCAAGCGCAAGGGCTGCGACCTCCTGGTGGTCAATCAGGTGGGCATTGGCCGTGTTTTCGGCCAGGACGAGAATTCCGTGGTCATTCTGTCCGGTCACGGTGCCAAGCCACAATCGGCCGCCGGCTCCAAGTCCGACGTCGCGGCTGCCGTGGTTGACCGAGTTGGGGCCGAGCTCGAACGCGTCTTCCCGGCCTTGTAACCGGGCCCACCCCGAATTCTTAGCATAGGGACACACGGCAAATGCCGCCGTCCCGCAACCCAGTAAGGTGGTCGAGTGACTTTACCGCTGCACCATGAACCCCATGGCACCCCGTCCAAGCTCCGGCTCTTCACTTCCGAGTCGGTCACCGAAGGGCACCCGGACAAGATCTGCGACCAAATCAGCGACGCCATCCTGGACGCGCTGCTTGCCGCTGATCCTGAATCCCGCGTGGCCGTTGAGACCATGGCCACTACCGGCCTGGTGCATGTGGCTGGTGAGGTTACTACGGACGCCTACGTGGAGATTCCGCAGATTGTCCGCGAGACCATCCTTGGCATTGGCTACGACTCCTCGGCCAACGGCTTCGACGGCGCACGTTGTGGTGTCTCCGTGTCCATCGGGCAGCAGTCCAATGACATTGCAGGCGGCGTTTTCAACTCGTTGGAGGCCCGTGAAGGCCGCCAGGAAGACGATTACGACCTCCAGGGCGCCGGCGACCAGGGCATCATGTTCGGCTACGCCAGTGATGAGACCGCGTCGTACATGCCCACCCCCATCTGGCTCGCCCACCGCTTGTCGGAACGACTCACCGAAGTGCGTAAAAACGGCGAGCTGGCATACCTCCGCCCGGACGGCAAGACACAGGTCACGGTAGGGTACGACGGCGATCGCCCGGTTTCGGTTGAAACGGTGGTCATCTCCAGCCAGCATGCGGAAGAAGCGGGCCTTGAGCAGCTTCGGGCGGACCTCGCGAGCTACGTCATTGATCCCGTTCTGGCGGCGTCCAACCTCGATTTGTCCCGAACAGCCAACATCCTGAACCCGGCCGGAGCCTTCGTCATTGGTGGCCCGGTAGGCGACGCCGGCCTCACGGGTCGCAAGATCATCGTGGACACGTACGGTGGGTTCTCCCGGCACGGTGGCGGCGCGTTCTCCGGCAAGGATCCGTCCAAGGTTGACCGTTCGGCCGCCTACGCCATGCGGTGGGTTGCCAAGAACGTGGTGGCCGCCGGACTGGCCAAGCGCGCCGAGATCCAGATTGCCTACGCCATTGGCCAGGCCCGTCCTGTCGGAACGTATGTCGAGACCTTCGGCACGGAGACCGTGGACCCGGCCCGTATCAGCGAGGCCATCGATGAATTGTTCGACCTCCGTCCCCGCGCCATCATTGACGCACTGGACCTCAAGCGGCCCATCTACGCCAAGACGGCGGCCCACGGTCACTTCGGCCGCGACGAGCCCGACTTCACCTGGGAGCGCCTGGACAGGGTGGCTGACCTGAAGGAATACTTCAACGCCTGATTGCTGGTCCTTCCGGTCGATCCCATCGCTGATGTTGTTTTGTCGGTGGTTCGTGGTTGGCTGGAGCCAGAGAGATGCGCCCCCCGGGGGTTTTGCCCGGGGGGGCGCGAGGCGGGGGGGTTTTTGGGGGGGGGTGGGGGGGGGGGGGCCCCATTCGCCCCCCCCCCCGGGGTAAACCCCCGGGGGGGGCATCTCGCGTTGAAGGTGTGCGGTGGGTTACCGCTCGATGAGGATGAGGATGAGGTGAAAGGCATGGCAGGACGCGAGGCCCAGCCGTCGCTGCTCCAGCCCTCGTTGTTGCAAGGGTTTCCTGACCGTGCGCCGATCAACGGCCCACCCCTTGCTGCGGAGAATCCCGTGGCGCGCGTGGTGCTTGAGTCGTCGGTGCCCCATTTGGACAGGCCGTTCGACTACAGCGTGCCTGCCGAACTCTCCGACTCCGCCGTCCCAGGCGTCCGGGTGAAGGTCAAATTCAATGGCCAGGAACTCAACGGCTACATCATTGAGCGGCGTGCGGACTCGGATGCGGCCCACCCGCTGACGGCGCTCCATAAAGTGGTTTCTCCGGTGGCTGTCTTGACGCCGGCCGTTGCTGAGTTGGCCGGTACGGTTGCTGCCCGGTACGCCGGTACGCTCAGCGATGTTCTCCGGACGGCGGTTCCTCCCCGTGTTGCCAAGGTGGAGAAGGATTTACTTGCCGGGGGTTTGGCCGGCGACGTTGCGGATCTGAAGCCGTTCACGGATCCCTACACCTGGGCGGCGTACTCCAACGGAACGCAGTATTTGCAGCACCTTGCCAGCGGCGGTTCGCCCAAGGCTGTCCTCACGGCCCTCCAGGGATTCGGACCTGCGGGTTGGCCGGCTCTCATCGCCTCAGCAGTTGCAACAGTCCGTTCCTCAGGGCGGGGCGCCGTGGTGGTAGTGCCGGATTATCGGGATCTTGAGCAGTTGGAGGCCGCGCTGACCAAAGTCCTGCCGTCTTCGGACGTTGCACGACTCACCGCGGACGACGGCCAGACGCCCCGCTACAGGAACTTCCTGCGGCTTCTGAGTGGTGCGGCCGGGGTTGCCATCGGCACTCGTTCGGCTGCTTACGCGCCCGTCAAGGATCTTGGTCTCGTGGTGTGCTGGGATGACGGCGACGACCTCCACATCGAGCAGCGCGCCCCTTACGCCCACGCTCGGGAGATCCTGCTGCTGCGCGCCGAGCAGGAGGGGGCGGCATGCCTCATGGCCTCCCACAGCCGCAGTACTGAACTCCAACGCCTTGTCGAAATGCAGTGGGCAGTGCCTGTTGAGGCGCCGCGCACTACAGTCCGTTCCACGGTGCCAAGGGTCCTCAATACGGCGGACAGCTTCGAGCAGGAACGTGATCCGTTGGCACGTATCGCGCGCCTGCCCGGTGCTGCCTGGCGCGCTGCCAAGGAGGGTCTGGAACGTGGACCGGTTTTGGTGCAGGTGGCCCGTGCCGGCTACGCACCGTCCTTGGTTTGCGAGACGTGCCGTGAGCTTGCCCGCTGCAACGCCTGCCAAGGGCCCCTGGCAGCCTCCAGCAGCTCCGCCATACCCGCATGCCGTTGGTGCTCCACACCTGCTCCCCAATGGCGCTGCACGCATTGCAGTGCAACCAGGCTGCGCAAGGGCGCAACGGGTGTTCTGCGGACGGCCGAAGAGCTGGGGCGGGCCTTCCCGGGGAAGGCCGTGGTGACCTCTTCAGGTGAGCACATCAAGGCAACCGTGCCTGATGCTTCCGCCCTGGTAGTGGCCACGGTTGGAGCTGAGCCGGTGGCTCCCCAAGGCTATGCGGCCGCTTTGCTGTTGGACGGAAATTCGCTCCTCCGACGCGAGAACCTCAGGGCAGGGGAGGACACCGTCCGTCGTTGGTTCAATGCCGCCTCCCTCGTGAAGCCGGCCAACCAAGGCGGACTCGTGGTCATCACTGCGGACGATACCGCCGCCACGGGAGCACTCCTGCGGTGGGACGCCCCCGGCTATGCGTCGCGGGAGCTGGCCCTTCGGAAAGAACTGCAGTTGCCCCCTGCGGTCAGGGTGGCCTCAGTGACTGGTTCAAGGGCCGACGTCGGACACTTTGCAGATGCGTTCGAGGCCAGCGCTGTGCGTGCCGCGGGCACCAAGCTCCGCACTGCGGGGCCAGCTCCGGTGCAGCTGTTCTCCGGCGCATCCCAGGGGACCACCGGCGAGGCTGATGCGGACGTCCGGACGCTCTACTTCATTCCGTATGCTGATGCCGCGGAAACCACGCGGGCGCTGCGGGCCGTCCGGGCAGCCAACGCCGCGAAGCGCACGTCTGGTCCGGTACAGCTTCGCTTGGACGGGGTGGACGTCCTCTAGGCGAGGGACTAAGCCCTGCGCTTGCGGACCGCCACGACTTCCTCGGCGGCGGCAAGAAGTTGCCGCGCGGATTCGTCCCAGTTGAAGTCTGACGCGCGTTCCACAGACGTGCGGGAGCGCTGCTGCCAGAGGCCGTCGGTGCCCAGCGCGGTCACCGCTGCCGCGAACTCCGTCGGCGATTCCGGGTCTACGTAGCTCACGGCGTCGCCGCCCACCTCCCGGAAGATCGGGATATCGCTGGCTATTACCGGAGTACCCAAGGCCATCGCTTCCACCAGGGGCAGGCCGTATCCCTCTGCGCGGGAAAGGCTGATCAGCGCAGTTGCCCGGACAAGGAGTTCGTCGTACTCGGCGTCCGTGACACCATTGTGGAACTGTACTTTGGCTCCGTGCGGAACCAAAGCCTCCAATTCCGCCTTGCGCTGCGGGGTGATCCTGCTGAGGAGATGAAGGGTGTAGTCCGGCAGGCCTGCCATGCCCCGGATCATGGTTTCGACGTTCTTGTACGGCATGAACGAACCCATGTACAGCAAGGTTTTTTCGGCGCCTGCGGCGGGATCGCGCGGCGTCTGACCTGGTTGGGGAGCATTGCCGACAATCCGCACGGGCCGTTTGGTCAGTTTGTATTTGGCCATCAAAGCTTCAGTGGTGCGGCTGATGGTAGCCACCACGTCCGCCCGGTTCAGCAAGAGACGCTGCGGCCAGAAGGCCTTGTGGTAAAGCCTCCACAGCAGGCGCACGGGCGCAGGGAGGAAGCCCGGGGGAGTCGGGTGCTCGTAGTAGATGAGGTCGTGCAGGGTAAGAATCAGGCCGTAACGCCGCCCCAGGGTTCCCATGGTCTGCATGGGACACACCACAACATCTGCACCGAGGGGGTTAACACGCCGGGCCACGAACAACTCCAATGGGGACAAGGGGCTGTTGACCATCACATAGGGGACATCGGGCAACAGTGCGAGTTGGCGTTTGTCGCTGATCAGCATGGTGACATCCGCAATCTTGGATGTGGCGGCTATGAGGCTGGAACCGTAGCGGCTGATGCCATCGTGGTGGTCCGTCCTGGTAAAGCGGGCGTCGATGACAATTTTCACGCGGGATGTTCCTCCAGGAAGGTGCGGATGGCTGCTGCCGCCGGTACCGGCGTCTCATAGTGGATCAAATGTCCGACGCCGGGAATGACTTCCAGCGTGGCGTCCGGCAGGCGCTCCATGAGTTTGTGCTGGTTGGGAAGGGTGGCGATCTCGTCTTTTTCGCCGGCGACAAGGAGCACTGGAAGGGTTAGCTGCTCGGCAACCTCGGCCACGTGTCCGGAGACCGAGGCTTTGAAGGATTCCAGCAGGCTTTTCCGGTCCGCGAACGCGCTGAAGTAGGCATCGTGCTGTCCGTGGATGAAACGGCGCAGTTCCTTGTCCTTGGTTTTGGCCATCGTGATGCTCATGACCCGGACGATCGCCCGGTTGCGGAGGACTGCCAGTCCCAGGCGGCGGGGGAGCTTGGCTGACACCTGGTAGTACAGGACGGCAAGTTTGGTCATGATTCCCTTGGGACCTTCCAGTGCCGGTGCGGCAATGGGATTGATCAGGATCAGGGGATAGACAGCGCCTGGGTGCGAGGCGGCGAAGTGGCTGGCCACGATCGAACCAAAGGAGTGGCCCACTAACACAGTCCTGGGTCCCATCCCGAGGGCGGCCATGAAGCCGGTAATGAACCGGCCGTAGCGTTCAACACTGTGCTCGGCATCGACGAACGGCTCCGAGCTTCCGAAAGCCGGCAGGTCCGGCATGATGATGCGCATTTCCGGAAGCTGGTCCGCGACGCGCAGCAGCCCGTGGTGGTCTCCACGGAACCCATGAATGACCAGGATGGTGCGGGTAGCCGGGGTCACGGTCACTGGCTCGTAGGTCCAGTAGGCAACATTGCTGCCATCGACATCCACGTCCGAAGCGTGCGTGCGTCCCGTCAATGACTTGCTGAAGAATACGCTGGGGGCCTGCGCGTTGTCAGGCGAATGCGCGGTGTCCACTCTTTCCATGCGGTGGTCCTAATTCACGTTGTCCGGGTGCGACCCGGTCCGGTGGTGGCGTTCGAGTCCTGCGATGCCGTCCATGTCGGTGGCGTCCAATTCGAAGTCGAAGATGGCAGAGTTTTCCTTGATCCGTCCCGCAGAGCTCGCTTTGGGAATGACCAGGTTCCCCAGTTGAAGATGCCAGCGGAGAACGACCTGCGCCGGCGTCCTGTTGTACTGCTCCGCCAAAGCCACGATGGCGGGGTCAGCCAGGACCTGTCCGCGGCCGAGTGGGCTCCAGGCCTCCGTGGCGATTCCCAACTGGTCATGCAAAGTCCGCAACCGGGTCTGCTGAAGCCAGGGGTGCAACTCGACCTGGTTCACTGCTGGTACAACCTCGGCCTTCTGCATGAGTTCTTCAAGGTGCCCGGGCTGGAAGTTGGACACACCGATCGCCCGCACTTTGCCTTCCCGGTACAGGGTCTCCATTGCCTTGTATGTCTCCGCGAAGAGCCCCCGGCCCGCGCAAGGCCAGTGAATGAGGTAGAGGTCCACGTAGTCGAGGCCAAGGTTGGAGATGGAGGTGTCGAAAGCCCTGAGGGTGGCATCGTAGCCGTGGTCGTCGTTCCAGACTTTAGTGGTGACGAACAGGTCTTCGCGTGAGAGCGTGTGCACAGATTCCCCGGAACCGCCGGTGCCGTTGTTGGCTGCCGCCGCATCTCCGATTGCGCCGCCGATGCCCCGGCCCACGCCTACCTCGTTGCCGTACATGGCTGCTGTATCGAAGCGCCTGTACCCTTCGCCCAACGCGGTAGCTACCAGGGTGTCGGCGTCTTTGGGTGGAACCTTATAGAGGCCAAATCCCAGGCGTTCCATCTGTACGCCGTTGTTCAATGTCAGCCGGGCTGGGGATCTCATAGCAACGACTCTACCCATTCCCTGCACGAATGCCTCAGGCATGGCCGTTGAAACTGACCAGTCGTCGGGCGGAAGCTTCGTCCAGGATGAGGTCCGTGGCCAACCCTGCCGCCAGTGCCCCCTGGAGGCCATTGATCTTTGAGGCCCCGGACACGACGCAAATCCGGCGCCTGACCTGACGGAGTTGTTCGTGGCTGGGGCCGGTCGACCGCTGGTTGAGGGTGATGCCGTCCGAGGACCCATCACTGCGGAAGAAGACGGTGGCGACGTCGCCCACCACGTCGTCGGCAGCCAGCACGGTGAGGTCGTGTTCATCGAGGTAACCTCCGGCATACACGTGGCTCGGGTAGTCCGAATCGACCGATCCGACGCCGAATATTGCGATGCTCATGCGGTCCTGCAAATCCAGGATGCGTTGAACGCTGCGCTCATTCCACATCGCCGTCTTGGTGGATGCGTGGTCGAAAAACGCCGGAACGGGGAACTGCTCCACCCGCGCGCCATACGCACTGCCGAAGCGACGCATGATGTCGCTGGCGTAGGTAATGCCGGTGGTTTGCATGTTTCCTGCACCGTTGAGTTGGACCACGATGCTGTCGTGGGTCACCTTGCGGGTGAGGTGGCGGCTGACGGCGCTAAGCGTCGCCCCCCACGCCACCCCGATGATTGCATTCGAGTCCACCAAAGGTCCGATTGTTCGCGCTGCCTGCATGGCCACCCGGTCCAAGGTCTCTGCTTCGTTGAGGGTATCGAGGACCGGAACCACGTGGACATCGACGCCGTACTGGCTCCGGATCTGGCTTTCCAGTTCCGGTCCGGTGTCGAACGGGCTCCGAATCTGGACCTGGACCAAGCCTGTTTCCCGGGCTGAGGACAGCAGCCGGGACACCGTGGATCGGGAGGTCCGCAACTCGCGGGCTATCGCATCCATGGTCAGGTCCTGCAGGTAATACATCTGTGCAGCCCGGAGCGCATCCGAGTGACGTGATCGTGCCATCTCATTTCCTTACTGCACGTTTGTGCAAATAGCTTGACTCCATTTTCCACCTTCGCAAGATTAGTGGTGAACGGTGCAGCAGCGAGTGGCGCGGCGCACGAACCAAGCCCAAGGGAGCAGTTTTGGGACACAACAGGATTTCCGGTACCTCACAGCACGCACAGCAGCGCGACTCCGTCGTTGCCCTGCAGGAGCGGCCCTCGGCCAAGGTACTCATCATCGGCGGTGGCATCAATGGTGTTGGGACATTCCGCGACCTCGCCCTGCAGGGCGTCGACGTCGCGCTTGTTGAGCGAGGTGACTACTGCCAAGGCGCCAGCGGCGCCTCGTCCCACATGATCCACGGAGGCATCCGCTACCTTGAAAACGGCGAATTCCGTCTGGTCCAGGAATCAGTGGTTGAGCGCAACCGGCTCCTGCGCATCGCACCGCACTACGTCAAGCCTCTTCAGACCACCATCCCGATCTACAGCACGTTCTCCGGCATCCTCTCCGCGCCCATGCGCTTCCTTACACACAAGCAGGGCAAGCCCAAGGAGCGGGGCGCTTTCCTTATCAAGGTTGGCTTGAGCCTGTACGACTTCTTCTCCCGTGACGGCGGCAGCGTTCCGCGCCACCAGTTCCGTGGCCGGACCAAGGCCCTTGCCGAGCTTCCCAAACTGAACTCCGGTATCAAGTACGCAGCAACATACTTCGATGCCTCTGTTCACAACCCGGAACGCCTGACCCTGGACGTCTTGCAGGATGGCGAGAAGGCCGGACGTGGCGGCGGACTTCCGGGAGGAAGCGCCCGCGCCAGCAACTACGTCTCCCTCGTGTCCATGGGCCCCGACGGAGTACTGCTACGCGATGAACTGACCGGCAAGGAATTTGAGTTCCAGGCAGATGTCGTCGTCAACACCACCGGCGCCTGGGTGGACCTCACCAACCAGGCCATGGGCGCCGTCAGCAAGTTCATGGGCGGTACCAAGGGATCCCACATCGTCCTGGACCACCCGGAACTCCTCGCTGCCTGCAACGGTAGGGAAATCTTCTTTGAACACACCGACGGCCGCATCGTCCTGATCTACCCCATGGGCGACCGCGTGTTGGTCGGAACCACGGACGTGGACGCCGACATGTCCGAAGACGCAGTGTGCACGGACGAAGAGATCGACTACTTCTTCGACCTCGTGGGACATGTGTTCCCCACCATCAAGGTTGGGCGCGAGCAGATCGTCTATAGCTTTGCCGGTGTCCGCCCGTTGCCGCGCCACGACGAAACCCAGCCCGGTTTCGTCTCACGTGACTACCGCATCGAACGCAGCGTCCGCACCGGCAGCGACGCCGTCACAACGCCAGGCGGTAAGGCCGCCGTCGTACTCAGCCTGGTGGGCGGCAAGTGGACCACGTTCCGCGCGCTGGCCGAACACATGACCAACGACGTCCTCCGCGAACTCGGCATGGAACGCAAAGTCTCGACGGCGAAACTCGCCATCGGCGGTGGCGCTGGCTTCCCGTCCACCGAGCAGGGAGAACAGGAATGGATCAAGAAGCACATGGGGCCGGGCCTCGACGCTGACCGCGTAGCCGTCCTGCTGACCCGGTACGGAACACGCGCAGACGCTGTCATCGAGTACCTCAATGCCGGACATGACGCGCCGCTGCGTTCCACTCGCGAACTGAGTCTCCGTGAGCTGGCGTTCATGGCCGAGCACGAGCAGATCGGTCACTTGGTGGATGTCCTCATCCGCAGGACATCGCTGGCCTTCCGTGGCCTGGTTACCGGCGAGTTGCTCAACGAAATCGCCGCGGCGTTGGCAGAGCCGCTGGGGTGGGACGCTGCTGCCCGCGAAGCGGAAATCCGCCACGCCCAGGAAGTACTGCAGCGATTCCACAAGGTTGACGTGCACAGTCTCGTAGCCTGACACCAAGCAGCGGAAAACAGCTTGACCGTCCCAGCGTGCGGTAGGGACGGAATGGGGTAGGTGGGCCCGCCAGGGGACCACCACACCGGGACGGTTCCGGAGACAACGGAACCGTCCCAACAGCCTCTTCACCCGCGAGGGGGCTGACAACAGAAAAATGAGGAGTCAAAGATGTCTCTTGGAATTGTTTTCCTTTCCGAAGTATTCGGAACCATGATGCTGACCCTGCTGGGTTGTGGCGTCGTGGCAAACGTTGCGCTCAAAGGCACCAAGGGCAACAACGGTGGATTCTTGATGGTGACGTGGGGCTGGGGTATTGCGGTCTTCGCGGGCGTTTTCGTGGCCGCAAAGTCCGGTGCGCACCTGAACCCGGCTGTCACCCTGGGTTTGCTGGTCAAAGGTAGCGATGAGTACGCGAAGGACGTTGCGGTGACCTTCGCCTCGACGCTCACGTACTTCGGCGGCGAACTGCTCGGCGCCTTCCTGGGTGCCGTTGTCTGCTGGCTCGCTTACAAGCAGCACTTCGATGAGGAGCCCCTGGCAGCGAATAAGCTGGGCACCTTCTCCACCGGCCCCGCCATCCGTTCCACCCCGTGGAACCTCATCACCGAAATCATCGGCACGTTCGTCCTGGTCTTCGTCATCCTGACCTTCGGCGGCACCCCTTCCGGCCTCGGCCCGCTGGCAGTTGCCTTGCTGGTTGTCGGTATCGGTGTATCCCTCGGTGGCCCCACCGGCTACGCCATCAACCCTGCACGTGACCTCGGCCCGCGCATCGCACACGCCGTCCTCCCCATCAAGGGCAAGGGCTCCAGCGACTGGGCCTACTCCTGGATCCCGGTCGTGGGACCGCTGGTTGGCGGCGCCCTCGCAGGCCTCGTGGCCATCTGGGTTCCGGACATCATGCCTGCAATCGCCGGCTAGTTCTGCACCTACCCACCCGCACACCATAAACACCCGAACGTAGACAATAACTTCAGACAAGGACGTCACCATGAACCAATACGTCATCGCCATCGATCAGGGCACCACCAGCTCCCGCGCCATCGTGTTCGACCACTCGGGCAACATCGTCTCCACCGGCCAGATGGAACACGAGCAAATCTTCCCTCAGGCTGGATGGGTAGAGCACAATCCCGCCGAAATCTGGAACAACACGCGCGAGGTCATCGCCTCAGCCCTGTCCAAGGCGAACCTGACCCGGCACGACATCGCCGCCGTCGGCATTACAAACCAGCGCGAAACTGCTGTTGTCTGGGACAAGAACACCGGCGAGGCTGTCTACAACGCCATCGTCTGGCAGGACACCCGCACCCAGCCGATCGTCGATGAACTGGCCAAGGACGGTGGGCTCGAACGCTTCAAACAGAAGGTCGGCCTGCCGCTGGCCACCTACTTCTCCGGCACCAAGATCAAATGGATCCTGGACAACGTCGAAGGAGCCCGCGAGCGTGCGGAAGCCGGCGACCTCTTGTTCGGCAACACCGATGCCTGGGTTCTGTGGAACCTGACCGGCGGCGTGGACGGCGGCGTGCACGTCACGGATGTCACCAACGCTTCCCGCACCCTCTTCATGGACCTCGAGACGCTGCAGTGGGACCAGGGAATCCTGGATGTCTTTGGAGTCCCGGCCTCGATGATGCCGGCCATCAAGTCCTCCTCCGAGGTCTACGGCCAGGTCCACACGTCCCAGTTGCTTCGCGAAACCCCGGTAGCAGGCATTCTGGGCGACCAGCAGGCCGCAACCTTCGGCCAGGCGGCGTTCCAAGCCGGCGAGGCCAAGAATACCTACGGCACCGGCTGCTTCCTGATCTTCAATACGGGCGAGGACATTGTTCACTCGAAGAACGGACTCCTCACCACCCTCGGATACAAGCTGGGCGATGCCAAACCGCACTACGCCCTTGAAGGTTCCATCGCCGTCACGGGCTCGTTGATCCAGTGGCTCCGCGACAACCTGGGCATGATCAGTTCCGCCCCGGAGGTAGAGGAACTGGCCGCAGCAGTGGAGGACAACGGTGGCGTGTACATCGTCCCCGCCTTCTCCGGACTGTTCGCACCATACTGGCGGGCAGATGCACGCGGCGCGATTGTTGGCCTCACGCGTTTCGCCAACAAGGGACACATCGCCCGTGCAGCGCTGGAGGCCACGGCCTTCCAGACCCGCGAGGTACTCGACGCCGTCAACGCCGACTCGGGTGTTCCCCTCACCGAGTTGAAGGTCGACGGCGGCATGGTGGCCAACGAGGCACTCATGCAATTCCAGGCAGACATCCTGGGCGTACCTGTTGTCCGCCCGAAGGTCGTCGAAACCACGGCACTCGGGGCTGCTTACGCCGCTGGCCTGGCGGTCGGATTCTGGAAGGACCTCGGTGAACTGAGCGCCAACTGGAACGAAGACAAGCGCTGGGAACCGCAGATGCCCGCTGAAGAGCAGGAGCGCCAACTGCGTCTCTGGAAGAAGGCAGTGACAAAGTCCATGGATTGGGTCGACGAGGACGTTAAGTAGTCTTCTCTTGACACAGGTTCCGGGGACTCCCGCCCGCCCGCTTCGCGGTGCCCACCACGCCATGGCGGGGAGTCCCCGGAACCTCTTGCCGCATACGGACGTCTTACACCAAGCCCATGGGTTTGGTGGGGTAAGGTATTGGTATGCGTGCGATCCTTCTGCTTAGCTAGCCGCTCGGCTTCAATAGCCGTGCGGCCGCCCCTCCATAGTTGAGGGGCTTTTGTGTGTCCGGGGGTATCCGGGACCGCAGCAGGAGGCAAAACCGCCATCGAAGAACAGAAGAGGGCAGCAGTGAGCGTTCAGCCGGAGACAGAGACCGGAACAGCACAAACAGCCGCAGCCGAAGCGCCCGAAGAAGGCGTCTACAGCTTCGCTGCGATGGAAGCCAAGTGGCCGCAGGTCTGGGAAGACCTCAAAGTCTTCACGCCCGCCGACGACGGCTCGCGGGAACGCCGCTATGTGCTGGACATGTTCCCCTACCCTTCGGGCGACCTTCACATGGGCCACGCCGAGGCCTTCGCCATGGGCGATGTCGTGGCACGCTACCTGCGCCAAAAGGGCTTCGATGTACTGCACCCCATCGGTTGGGACTCCTTCGGCCTGCCAGCCGAGAACGCTGCCATCAAGCGCAACGCACACCCCAGCGAGTGGACTTACGCGAACATCGACACCCAGGCGGCGTCCTTCAAGCGATATGCCATCTCTGCCGACTGGTCGCGCCGCCTCCACACCTCTGACCCCGAGTACTACCGGTGGACCCAGTGGTTGTTCAAGCGCTTCTACGAGCGTGGCCTGGCATACCGTAAGGATTCGCCCGTCAACTGGTGCCCCAAGGACCTCACGGTGCTGGCCAACGAGCAGGTCGTCAATGGTGCTTGTGAGCGCTGCGGCACGCCTGTCACCAAGAAGTCACTGAACCAGTGGTACTTCAAGATCACCGACTACGCCGACCGTCTGCTTGAGGACATGGACCAGTTGCAGGGTCACTGGCCCGAGCGCGTCCTCGCCATGCAACGCAACTGGATCGGCCGCTCCGAAGGTGCCCACGTGCGTTTCGTCATCGAAGCCACCGAGGACCGCGCCGAGCGTGAAGTCACCGTATTCACCACCCGTCCGGACACCCTCTACGGCGCAACGTTCTTCGTTGTCGCAGCAGATGCACATTTGGCGCTGGACCTGGTCACGCCGGGACAGCATGACGAACTCATGGCCTACCGTGAGAAGGTCAAGGCCCTGTCCGAAATCGAGCGGCAGTCCACCGAACGCGAGAAGACCGGCGTCTTCACCGGCCGTTACGCCATCAACCCGCTCAACGGCGAAAAGCTCCCCGTGTGGGCTGCTGACTACGTGCTGGCCGACTACGGCACGGGAGCCATCATGGCCGTGCCCGCGCATGACCAGCGCGACCTCGACTTCGCCAAGGCATTCGGCCTGCCCGTCCGGGCGGTGTTGGAAACCGGTGCCGAGGACCCTGCAGAGACGGGCGTAGCCACTGCCGGCGAAGGCACTCTCAAGAACTCCGGCGAGCTGGACGGGCTGTCCAAGTCCGAAGGAATTCCGGCCGCCATTGAAATTCTTGAGAAGCTCGGAACCGGCGAGAAGTTCGTGAACTTCCGGCTGCGCGACTGGCTCTTGAGCCGCCAGCGCTTCTGGGGCACACCCATCCCGATCATCCACTGCGGTGAATGCGGCGAAGTGCCCGTCCCCGATGACCAGTTGCCCGTCAGGCTGCCCGACAACCTGCGCGGTGAGGCTTTGTCTCCGAAGGGGACCTCTCCGCTGGCCGCCGCCGTCGAATGGGTCAACGTTGAGTGCCCCAACTGTGGCCGCGCAGCCCAGCGCGACACGGACACCATGGACACCTTCGTGGATTCCTCCTGGTACTTCCTGCGCTTCGTCTCGCCCGAGTACACCGAAGGCCCGTTCGATCCCGAAAAGATCAACAACTGGATGCCGGTGGGTCAGTACGTTGGCGGCGTTGAACACGCCATCCTGCACCTGCTCTACGCACGCTTCTTCACCAAGGTCATCAAGGACATTGGCCTGATCGAAGCCAATGAGCCGTTCTCCGCGCTGCTCAACCAAGGCCAGGTGCTCAACGGCGGCAAGGCCATGAGCAAATCACTGGGCAACGGTGTGGACCTCGGCGAGCAGCTGGACAAGTTTGGCGTCGACGCCGTCCGTCTCACCATGGTCTTCGCCTCCCCGCCGGAGGACGACGTCGACTGGGCGGATGTTTCGCCGTCGGGTTCGGCCAAGTTCCTGGCCCGTGCTTGGCGGCTCGGCCAGGACGTCAGCAGCGAGCCGGGTGCAGACCCGGCTACCGGTGACCGCGCCCTGCGCACCGTGACCCACAAGACCGTCGCCGACGCCGCTGACCTCCTTGACAACAACAAGTTCAACGTCGTGGTCGCCCGACTGATGGAACTGGTCAACGCCACCCGTAAGACCATCGATTCGGGTGCAGGTGCCGCAGATCCGGCTGTACGGGAAGCGGTGGAGGCCGTTGCGGTCATCCTGAGCCTGTTCGCTCCCTACACCGCGGAAGACCTCTGGAACACCTTGGGTCACCCCGCTTCCGTGGCCAACGCCGGCTGGCCGAAGCACGACGAAGCGCTGCTGGTGCAGGACACCGTCACTGCCGTGGTGCAGGTCCAGGGCAAGGTTCGCGATCGCTTGGATGTCTCGCCCGACATCACGGAAGACGAGTTGCGCGAACTCGCGCTTGCCTCGGAAAACGTCCAGCGTGCGCTGGACGGACGCGGCATCCGCACCGTGATCGTACGGGCACCTAAACTGGTGAACATCGTCCCTGCCTAGCAGGGATTGTGCGGCCGCCGGCACTGTGCCGGCGGCCAGCCATCATCTTTGGAGGTTGCGTGCCTGAGCGAGAACCACCCGCATGGATATGGCTCAAGGAAAGAGTGGCGCGCCTCAGGCAACCCACTGCCCCGGTTACATCCGTTGTCGAGCCGCTGGCCGCCGTCGTCAAGACAGCAGTCGTCACCGATTCAGCAGCTGCACTGCCGCCTGACTGGGTGTCGGCCTTTACCGCCGACGGACGCCTTGCAGTTGTTCCCATGCCCGTCATGGTCGGGAACGAAATCTACGGCGAGGGCGAAGACGACATCACCCAAACGTTGTCGCTGGCTCTCGCTTCCGGTGCTTCGGTGAAAACGTCGCGGCCATCGCCCGGGCAGTTTGAACAGGCGTATCTCGCTGCCCAGCGCCACGGCTTCGAGTCCGTGGTCTCCATTCACATTTCTTCCGAGCTCTCCGGAACGGCTGATGCCGCGAGGCTTGCCGCTGCCCGCGTCAGCATCCCGGTTGAGGTCATCGACTCGCGCACGGTCGGTATGGCACAGGGCATGGGTGTCCAAAGCGCTGTGGTGGCCGCCGCCGACGGGCAGGAGGCAGCAGAAGTTCGCGGCTTCGCCGAGAGGCGTATGGAGCGTACCAGGGTCTACTTCTACGTGCCCAGCCTCGAGCAGCTCCGGCGGGGTGGGCGCATCGGTGCGGCAGCGTCGTTGTTGGGGACAGTCCTCGCCATCAAGCCCATCCTGGCGGTCGACGGCGGCAGGATCGTTCCGCTGGAGAAGGTCCGATCCGCCGTGCGTGCCGTGGCCCGCTTGGAGGAGATCGTGGCCGCGGACGTAGCGTCCCGCCCGGCCGGACAGCAAAGGTTGGCAGTTCACCACTTTGGCAACCAGTTGGAGGCCGAAGCCTTGGCTGCCCGCCTGAACGAAATGTGCCCCGACTGTCCCGCGCCCCAAATCAGCGCGCTCCCGGCCGTCCTGGCGGCACATGCTGGCTTGGGCGTTCTTGCTGTCATCGTGGGGGAGAGCAGCACGCCAACAGACTGACCCTTGGGTCGTCTTATCCACATAAGGCACCGCGTCCCCTTCGTGGCAGCGGCGGCAGCCATAGGCTCGTTGTATGCCACGCCTGAGCCGGGATACCTCCCCAGATGCCGCAGCGCAGGCAGTCCGGCAACGCTTTGCCTCGCGAATGGCAGGGGACACCCAGACCTCGCCGCTCCTGGAGTTGCCAGCGGAAGATCCGCCCGGCTCAGCTGGCCATGAAGAACCCGGCGCCCACGTTCGAAGTGTCCGGCTTCGGTGGCGGACTCCCTGGCGGGTGGCGGTACTCCTGGCTGTCGTAGCGGCGGGTCTCATTGTGTGGCACTTGTGGCAGTCTTCCCTGGGCCAGCCAACATCAGAACCGTTGGATTCGTCGACGTCGGTTGGTCCGGAAGCGCCGGATCCGTCAGAATCGCCGGAGCCAGCGGGATCGGAGGCTCAAGGGAGCCTCCTGGTTCATGTTGCAGGGGCCGTTAAGAAGCCCGGCGTTATTTCCCTTCCGCTGGGTAGCCGCGTCTTTCAGGCCATAGATGCCGCCGGGGGTGCAGCCACCAACGCTGAACTCGGCGGTTTGAATCTTGCGGAGGTGCTCAACGACGGGGTCAAAATCGTCGTTCCGGTCGTAGGAGAGGCGCCGCAGCCGGCCCCGTCCGCGCTTGCCGGCAGTGGCGCTGCTACCGGCAACTCGAGTGGAGGTTCAACGAAGGTCAATCTCAACACAGCCTCCCTGGAAGAGTTGGGGACTTTGCCTCGGGTGGGGCCCGTAACTGCCCAGCGAATTCTCGACTGGAGGAAAGAGCACGGAGCTTTCGCATCGGTGGACGAACTTGATGCCATTGACGGGATAGGGCCCAAGCTCATGGAGTCGCTCAAGGACCTTGTGACGGTGCAGGGTGGCTGAATCCCTGGGTGGTCCGGAATCGGGAAAGCGCATTGACCTGAGGCTCGTTCCTGTTGTGATGGTGACGTGGTCCGTAGCGCTGGCGGGTGGCTTCATAGGTGCATCCTGGTCTGCAGCTTTGGCGGGTGCACTGACCGTGATGGGCGGAGTGTTCCTGGTGTTGGGGCGCCGCCAAAGGCCGTCCGGAGTACGGGGCAGAACTCTGTTCGCGACCCTCGCTCTTGCCTGCGTTCTGGGAGCCGCTGTGGCGGTGCACTGCGGGGTCTCGGCCGGCAACCGTGAGAATGGGCCACTAGCCCCGGCGGTGGCCGCCGATGATGGGGTTGTGATCCATGTACTCATTACTGGCAGCCCCACAGCGGCGCGTTCACCGGGGCATTCACATGACGACAGATGGATGGTGAATGCGAGCCTGATTGATCTCAGGTCCGAGGGAAGCGTGGTGCGAGGATCTGCCGACATCGTCATCACAGGCGGCGACGGATGGCAGAATGTCCGGCCAGGGCAAAGGATCAGGACAACCGGTGCGCTCAAACAGGTGAGGGAGGGGCAATCGGAAGCTGCCCTTCTGAACGCGTCCTCTGGTCCCGTCGTTACGGGCTCTGGGTTCGATGTCCGACAAACCGCGGCCGACATGCGAAAAGGGTTTGTAGCCGCTGCACAGTGGCTCCCCGAGGACTCGGCCGGGTTGCTTCCGGGAATGGTGACAGGCGACACCAGTGCGCTCCCGGAAAGTCTGGAAACCGCAATGAAGACCACGGGCATGACACATCTAACCGCCGTTTCGGGCGCCAATTGCAGCCTGATCCTGGGTGGCTTCATTTTGTTGGCGCGTTGCTTCCGGCTGGTACGCCCGGCCGCCGGGGCGTTCGCTGCGTGCGGTCTGTTGTCGTTCGTCGTGATGGTTGGGCCGGACCCGAGTGTCTTGCGGGCTGCGGTCATGGGAGCTGTGGGCTTGGCTGCCCTTACGGGCGGATTACGGGGCCGGTCCTTGACTTTCCTCTGCCTCGCCACGACGATTCTGCTGTTGCTGGACCCGGCCATGGCAGCCAACGTGGGGTTTCTCTTGTCGGTTCTGGCTACGCTCGGGATTGTGCTGCTTGCCACCCGTATTGCGTCGTGGATTCCGTTGTGGGTACCACGGTGGTTGGCTGCCGGAATTGCGGTGCCTTTGTCGGCGCAGTTGTTGTGCGGGCCGGTGATTGTGGCACTTCAGCCTCAGTTCACGCCGTATGCCCTGATCGCCAACGTGGCGGCGGGTCCTTTGGTGGCGCCGGTGACTATTTTTGGGACGATCGCTGCGCCGCTGGCCACGGTCCTGCCCTGGCTGGCGGTGGTGCCGATCGCCGTTGCGGGGACCTGCGCGGGGATGGTTGCGGGGCTGGCACGGTTCTTTGCCGGTTTGCCTGGAGCTGCTTTGCCCTGGGCTGAGGGGCCGATCGGAATGATGGCTATGGTGCTCTCATCGGTCGTGACTGTGCTGGTCGTCTGGGCGGCGCTGCATCCTGCGGCTGTGAAGCGGCACGTCATGGGCCTGCACGGTGTTGTGACGGTGCTCCTGGAGCGCGGTCAGCGCGTCGAATTGGTACTCGGGCATCATCGAGTGCAACACTCCGAACAGATGCTGTCCATCAGCAGACTCTCACGAGGAACCGACTCCCTTGACGCGCAATGCTTCGCTGTGCCGTCGTCGGTGACGACCTGCACGTTAAGGCATCGTTCCGGGTCAACCTCATGGCACCGATCAGACCAGCATAGTCAGAGGCTAGCCGCCGCGCATAGAGCAGCCGCCATCCTCACAAGGATTGCGAAACGTATGAGGAACGACCAGCGCAGCTCAGACCAATTCCTACAGCAATAGTCCAGGCACACGATAACCAGAACGTATGGCGAACTACCGCCACTGTCGTAGGGGATTACCTCACTGACAAGCTGGCCGCCGACTGCATCGCCGCGGGAGAGCTGCCTGGTTGAGCCAGTTGTGAGGCAGCGATGCTGTGCTGAGCAATCGATCCGCTTACTGAAGGGATAGGCCTAAGGCGAAGCCCCGCTATCAATGAGAAGCACCGGCGTCGTGGCTGACGTCAACAGAACCGGACTATGTCACCTTGGTCAGTGCTGCACAATAGAATCCTCCTCGCGAGGTTGCCCGGATGCAGCACGGGCATGCCGGAGCATGCCGTATCGAATAGACATTAGGACAACCACTAGTCCCACGAGGGCTACCGATAGCAGTATTATCAGCCGAGGTGACATTAGTCCGCCCAAGAGGGCCAAAACGGCGCCCGACAACGGTACCGAGAGCAACAAGATAGCAACAAAAGCCCCAATGGTACTCCCAACTTCGGCAGCGGGAACGATCTTCAATCGTTCGGTTCTGAGCCAAACGGAAAAAACAGTTAAACCTGCTGACCAGAGACCAAAGGCCGCAGCAAAGATGATGGCATTGCCAGCCAAACCCATCCCGAGCCCCGAGACAAACATAAGAATGAAGCTGGCCTTGACAATCCAAAGGGATATCTTGCCTCCCCGACTTACGTACGTCGCGAGGCTGATCGCCGAGGCGGCTCCGATCAAAGCGCCAACACCACTAACCATCCCCACCGTGGATTCGTTTCCGGCGAACTCGCCAATCACCACCGCTGGCGCTATTGCCAATCCCAATCCGGCTATGAAATTAACCATCACGCCCATGCTGAGAAGCTTCATAAGTCCCTTGTTACGCCAGACTTGGAGGACTCCAAGAAACAGGGATGAATGGACGGCACGACGTGCCTTTGCGTCGCCCTTTTGAGCCTTCGTCGTCCGGAAAGCGATCGCCGACAGCGCAGAAATAACAAAGCCCCCAGCGAGGATCAGGAACGTGAGCTTTTGCTGTAGGAAGAGAATCAACATCCCACCGAGTAGTGGCCCTGCTACTTGCGTGAGCTGAAGTGCAACCTGTTGATGGGACTGGCTAACCTCTCTGGAATCAAGGTCATCCAGCGAAATCACCTTCTCGATACCAAGCACCGCGATGCCACCGAAGAACATCAGCAGAGCAGCGCCTAGGAAGAGTGTCACCATCGAGTCTGAGACAGCAACAATAAGGCAAAGTAGTCCGCGGACAAGATCCGAGGTGGCGAATATTCTAAGACTGGTGTATTTATCGAGCAGGGTTCCTAACAATCCGGTTGATAGCACTCTTGGAGCCCATTGCACCAAGAATACAATCCCGGAAAGAGCCACATTGCCTGATTGAGCGTAGACGGATACAGGAATGATGAAGCCTGCGGTCTGGTCGAGCAGCATGGATGGGAATCTGTTCCAAACGTACTTCACAGATTTGTGCTTGCTTAGGGGGTTCATTGGCTATTGACTGCCTTTGGCTGCGGTGTATGTTCAATCGGGTCAGGTGGGTCCGTGGGAGTACTAGAGGAGTAGAGACGCGCCACCCACGAGAGCATCCCCCACCTGGGGTGATGTCGATACTGCTTGCTGTATGAATTGTCCATTCTTCAGTCGGATGTCGTCGGAATAAGGCAGTAGGATCGAGTCCGTTGACAAGTCCACAAGCCACAAGCCACGCAGCTCTGCCCCTCTTATTGCCTTTACCTTGGAAGCCTCGATACCCGCGTGGACCCAGTTGAGTCCTCGATCTTGTGCTATCTCGATGGCACAGTAGTAGGTCAGGTTGAAGTACTCCGACGCGCCCACCAGTTTGTCTTCCTTGAAGCCCACGGCTCGAACGTAAAGGGTGTCACCTTTGTCGTACCAGAGCATGAACCCAACGCTCTGCCCGTCCTTGTCGTGAAGGATTTCAACATGTGCCTTATCCCCAAAAATGGCCGCCTGTTGCTGGAAGAGGCCCTGGGTTACGTCAACGTCGTCTACGATGCCTCGGCGGAGCTGCATCTCGACATTTAACTCAGCGACCGTCCTAGTGCTGTCCTTGAGAAGGGTGCTGGTGGTTCCGTAGCCGGCGTCCAGGAACTCCCCGTGTTCCTTTCGCACTGTGTGTCTCCGCTTTCGAGGTAGTCCCTCTGCGAACTCGTCAAGATTTTGACCGCGAACCGGGATATAGGCATCCAAGGCGATCAACAGTGGTTCTGAGCCTAAGCCGTGTGAAGTCAGGTGGTTTACGTCGTGGTCCTTGAGGTACATACCCACGAAAGGAACAGGTGCTTTCCGATTGAGTTTCCGGGGTACAGCTTCCTGGCAAGCTTCTTGGCCGAGTGCTACTAGATCGGGAATGACATCCGTATCTTCGCAGAGGAAGTCGCCTTGATAGCCTCTGGCCGGTCCGATATGAAGACCACATGGTGGTGGGGAGGCCAAGCCCCGTTCAGCCAGAATACGATCCCAGCGATAGAGGCTGTTGCTGCAGTGGTCGACCGCAGTGACAGCTACGGCCCCCAACCCGTTGGGGCCGGTGGTATGGATTGCACCACTGAACTCCGCTTCCAAGGCGCAGTATGTCAGCCATTCCTCGCTACTCATGAAGCTCGTTCCGGCGAGTTCGGCCCATCTCTGAGATCCGACCGAACCTACTGGGCTGCTAAAATAGGCTTCACTGTTGATCAAGACGGCACCTCTGTCAGCTTCCTGACATCCGATGTATCCGTATAGGTGGTCTGCACGTAGCTGGCAAGATTTTCCGTAATGGCCGCAATGTCTTCGTCCAATGCGCAATCAACGACAATTGATACGCAACGTTCTGATGAGTCCCGCACGGGACCAACGCGATCGCCCGGTCGTTTGCCTACGATGACAGCGCATAATCTGGCCGGCGCATCAGGTGCGGCGGGTTCAAATTCCGGCCATATGTGGCTTTCGTGAATCCACGTAACCGGGACGTCAGCCTCACACGTTACTGATTGCAGGACACCGGTCGGCTGATCCAGGAACACTTGTCGAGCTCGACGCACGCTATGCCGCGTCTCTGGCTCCAGCCCCAGGGCCAGGGCCACCATTGTCGCCTCAAAGGATATGCCTGTTGCCAAGAGCCATAGCTTTGAGATTGCATCTCCCGGAGGACGGGCCGCGACCTCCATGAGAACGGGTCCTGACGGCGTCATTCGAAATTCAGCGTGGCTTATGCCTGTGCACAGCTTTATCTGCTCCAGCAGCAGTTCATTGGCTGCCAGAAGAGTCTCGATATCTCTACTGTCAAGTTCATGCGCGGGGGAGGTGTGACCAACTTCGGTGAAATAGCTGGTGCTTGACTCGTTCGTATCTTTTGCAGTCACGCCGACCCAACGAATCACTCCGGCAACGACAACTGATTCGATTGAGTACTCCTGCCCTCTCACTCGGGATTCGAGCAAGAGTTCTTCATCGGGTCGATATGACTCGATGAGATCCCTCAGCTGTTCCTGGGAGCTCACCTCATAGACACCTGAACTGGACATCCGGCCTGTGGGCTTGAGTATGGCCGGGAATGCGATGCCAGAAGCTGAGGTTGTGTCCCTGTCCGTACCGATAAGATGCCATGTGGGTGACAGCGAAGGAACACTGAGGCGCTGTAGTGCCTTGTTCCGCGCTACACGTGCAGCATGGCTGCCGGGGCCGGGGAGACAGAGCGACTCGCTCAGGACCCCGGCCGCTTCAACAAACACCTCGCCACAACAAATGAGCCCGGCAATCTGAAACTTGCGCTGAATTTCACGAACCGGATGGATGAGGGATACGAGGTCGGTATCAGTGACATGGAAGATCAAATCGAGTCCAGCAAGCGGCATACCCGGGGAGTTTCTCCATGCTGCCAATTCCTGAGGATCCGTCTCTGGACCAAAGATGAATGCCGGTTCGCATCCTTGGCGTCGAATCTCGCCGATCAGCGCAGTGTGGCGCCGGAAGACGACAAGGTCTGTGACGACCAGGACGACTGGATCCCTCGGAGGTGACGACTGAGCGGTCATGGCGTGGGGCGAATCGGAATGACGCGCTCGATTACGTCGCGGCCAGCCCGAAGCCGTAGAACGGCTGTCGGGTTGGGACCTCCCGGGAACAATTGAATCGTGCGTTCTTCACTCCAGCCGGAGAACCTGAATTCCCCATCCCCAACATGCACCAATACGATCGGTTGGCCATCCGTTGGTGATAGAGCGAGGCCGGAGGCATCCAGTCGGATGCTGGCCTGTTCATCGTCGGCATGGCCTTCCAAGGGCCAATATTCTTCCCAGAGAGTGAAACCAAAGGGAATCTTGAGGTCGCATTCGAACTTGCGCATTTCGTCTTCACGCAAGGGAGAAGGCTGCCTGTTGAAAAGGACATCACCGCTGGCAAAGTATTCGCTCCATTCTTCTGGAAAGAGTGACGCCGTGCCTGGCACTGCAAGGGTATCCATCACCAGATGCGTGCGGTGTTCGGGACCAAGATTCTCTACGTGGTGCAGCCGGCTGAAATCTCCGAACCAGAACTCGCCAGGTTCCCAGTGGTGAGGTTTTCCGTCGAGAATGGTCCGTGCGTCGGGGTTGGTGACTACTGGTATATGCAGTCTCAGGACGCCGTACTTTGGGCTGTACTTCGGATCATCGTGGGTCATTCCCACGGTTCCGGGACCAAGTGCCATGAGACGGACGGCATGCATCGGCGCGGGAATGCTGTTGAGAACCTCCCGCAGGTAGGGCAACTCTGACATCCATTTTGTGTCGGAAAAAAGTTCCGGGCCGGGTCCACCGGGATCGGTCCGGCTGGGGTCCCCGCCTGGGCTTCTCAACGCCAGGCAACGCCAGTCGGCTTCGGTTTCGGCTCCAACGCCGTGTTCGTTATATGAACGTTGCTTGCTCCAGGATTCACGGGTAGCTGTGCGAAGCTCTGATTGCATGCGCTCGTGGTCGTACTTACCTTTCAAGCGGGCAGCTTCAGCAGGCGTCGAGAATTCACCAATGGGTTGAGTTTTCATTTAGCAGTCCTTTCAGACGGATATCGGGTCGGGAGTTCCGGTTTGGAGTAGATGCCATCTTTCAAGCATGAAAAGTGTCCAAAGGGCGTATGCGTTTTCGGGCCTGAAGTCGGTTACGAAGATGCGCAAAGCATCTGCATCGAAATAGTCCCGTGAAAGAGATTCCTCGGACAGCAGCGTTGACTGAATTGCAGGTCGAAGTGATGTGGTCAGCCAACCCTCAAGAGGGACAGCCAGCTCCTGTTTTCGTCGGTTGACGATACTTGATGGGAGGTAGTTGACCGCCATGGATTTGAGCAGAGCCTTTTCATTTAGATCAACCATCTTGCGTGCTGCTGGAATGCGAGCAACATAATCAATCAGTCGATGATCCAGAAAAGGACTCCGCGGCTCTATGGAGTTTGCCATGGACATGCGATCAATCTTCACCAGTTGGGCATCTGGCAGCCAGAACCGGGCATCGACATGCATCGCTCGATCTAGTCGTGGACTCTTTCTGTCGGTCAGCTCGAACCGGTGAGACAGATGGTTTTCAGGGAAGTTGCCAAGCGCATTCTTGATTGAATCTGAATACAGAAGTGCTTTGTTCGCCTGGCTGAGACCGTCGACCAGTATGCCTTCATAGTCATCCGCCAAGTTCCCGTGGGGGAGTGAAAGGAGTGACTTATAGCGCCTGTATCCGCAGAATACTTCGTCAGAACCGTCTCCGGTGAGGACTACTTCGACCGTCTTCCTAGCCAAGGCGTACATGGCATCGGAAGCGATGGCGGACGGGAAGGCATAGGGTTCACCCATGTGACGAAGGATCCGGTCGATGCTTGCGGCTGCGTGTGATGCGTTCAACTGCACGTTGTGGTGAATTGTGGAGCAGTAGTCGGAGACTTCCTTTGCAAATACCGACTCGTCGAAGTCTGGGTGATCGAAGCCCACGGAGAAGGTGTGCAGAGGTTCTGACGACTTTTTCGCAGCCAAGGCAACAACCAAACTGGAATCGAGGCCGCCGGAGAGCATGGCACCCAATGGAACTTCTGACTCCAGACGATCCTGAACAGCTTGATGCAGCAGGGCATCGATCGTGGCTACAAGTTCTTCTTCGGGTTCGTCCTGAAGCTCAGCTGTAAATGGAAAATCCCAGTACTGCCAAGTGCGCGTGCCTGATGATTCCAGCGATATCAAGGTGGCCGGCGGTACCTTTTTGACATCCTGGTATATCGTCGCGGGCGCCGGGACGACTCTATAGCTCAGGTAGGCATCAATCGCTGTGGGACATGTGGAACGTCCTATGCCTGGATGTGTCAGCAAGGCTTGCATCTCGGACGCGAAAACGAGCTGTCCGGAAGCTGAGGTTGCATGCAGCAAAGGCTTTTTGCCGGTTCTGTCTGTTGCCAGAATGACTCGTTGTAGATTTATGTCCAGGAGCGCTATAGCGAACATCCCATGGAGATGCGTGACGAAAGAATCGCCGTACCTTTGGTACAGGGCGGGAATCACGGCCACGTCACTTGTGCCATCGACGTCGTAGCCCGAGCGCTCCAGCTCGGCTCTCAGCTGCATGTGGTTGTAGATCTCACCGTTGACGACACACACCACTGAACGATCGCGGCTGAACAGAGGTTGGCTACCACCATGCAAACCGATGATTGATAGGCGGCACATTCCGAGAGCTGCATCCGGGGCATTGAAGTATCCAACTTCGTCCGGTCCGCGGTGTTTCATCACCTCGCACGCCGTTTCGGTGAAACGGTCGCTTACCCTTGACCCGTCAAAGGTAACTGTTCCTGCAATGCCGCACATCAGGAGCTGCGAACGTTAAAACGACGCTTGGCGCCACTGACCAATGCATCCGATGAGTTAACGGATTGGATGAGTATTTCACCTACGAGTCCTGCATCTGTCATGACGGCGATATCAGGGGAGGCATGATGCACGTAGCGACGGAATTCCTTCCTTTGGTTATCCGAAACGCTACCCACAACGCGGATAGTCATTGCATTTCCGTCGAGTACTTCAAAAGGCTGAGCGGGGAATACGGTGGCCATGGCCTCGCAAAGGTCATGACTGCTGATACGTTCGCCATGCTTGAAATCTCCGACCTGCCTGCCTTCGATACGTTCAAAGGTCCATTCGCCCGAAGTCTCCTTGCGCAAGTCGGTGATTGAGTCGCCCGTCACATAACGAATCGCCGGGAAATAACGTCGGCTAATTGAAGTCAACACAAGGATTCCAGAGCCGCTGCGGCTGCCTCGCGCATGGCCTCGTGTCACCTCCTCGTAGTTCACTAACTCTGGGATAATGTGCGAATGGAATTTGTAGCGGCCAGTCGTTGCGTCTGAATACGCAATCGCACCGATTTCGATTGACCCGAAGAGATCGAGAACGTCATTGAACTGAATCCCAAAATGCGAGGCCACTCTTTGACGCCACGCCGCTGTAGCGAGATCTCCCACCACGATGATTTTGCGTGGGCTTATTTGCAGCGCGGCTGACTGCTGCATCAATTGGTCAAGGATCATCGGCATCGTGAAGAGTACGTCAGGTTGCCACTCATTCAGCAGGCTGATGTGTTCACTGATCGGCCGCTGGAAGTCTATGTCAAAGGACTGAAGGCCCATCTCCTCGAAGATTCTCCTGGCAGATGCCGCTGCATGACCGGTACCCAGATCAGCGACAGCGTTTGACCCGCGGGGTACCCCGGTAAGGAAGCGATCGAAGAGTTGGCGCCGCTGAGCGACGTAGGCGTTGTCATCGTCTTCCCCGTACAGGATCCGCTTCCGAGTTCCGCCGGAGGTTCCTGACGTGAAGTATGTATCCGTTCCGTTCGGGACCTGTGTCTCCAGGTAATAATGCTTTTCAAGAATGGCTTGATTGATCAACGGCAGGGTGGAAAGTGAAGGGGCGTCAGTCTTGGCGAGTTCTGCATACCAGGGAAACTGCTTGGATATCCGTTCAACTACAAGATTGATCAGCTCTGCTTCTGGCGGTGCTAGAACAGTGCTGGGATTATGTGAAGTCATGAGAACTTTGATTCCGCCTTTGCGTACACTTTTGGTCTTTGGAAGAGCTAGAGAAGTGGTGCTTCACGTTTGGATGCTATGCAGAAGTCCCTACACGACTTGCAGTGGATGAATGGTGGGGTCGACTTTGCCCTTGCCATAGCTCTTAGGTTCTCCGGCGATGGCTTCCGAGGAGCCAAGTAGGCCGTATTTCATATCGACCCAGTCGTCGTTGTAAATGGTGTTGATGTACTTCTCGCCCAAGTCGGGAGAGAGGGTTACGACCTTGGAGCCGGCTGGGATGCTGTGGCTGTCCATCTCGACTGCTGCCAAAACTGATCCTGTCGACCCGCCCAATAGAACTCCATGCTGCTTGGCCATCGTTTGGCACATCGACACGGCGTCACGTTCGGCAACGAGCGAAGTTCTGTCCGGGGCCCCCTCGCGGTAGAGCGAGCTGGGCCGACTTGCGCCGAGTCCTGGAATATGGCGTGGGCCAGCCTGCTCGCCAAAAGTCACAGAGCCCATTGAATCCACTGCAACGATCACGGTTTTTGGCGAGTACTGACGAAAGTGCTTTACGCAACCCATAAGAGTTCCAGCCGTTCCCGTGCCGACGTAGAGATAGTCGACGCGGCCAATAGCACTCAGAATCTGTGTGGCAGTGGTGGAAGCGTGTGCTGCGGGATTTGCAGGATTTGAGTATTGGTTCAGCCAAATACGACTTGGATCCTCCTGTAGAAGGGAGTTGACCTTTTCGACACGGGCTCCGAGATAACCGCCGTTTGCATCTCTGGTGGCGACCTCTACGACTGTGGCGCCGTAGGCGCGCATCGTTCCGATGCTCTGTCGGGAGGCGTTGGGATCGACCACGCATAGGAAGCCATAACCTTTGCTGGCTGCAACCATGGCAAGTGCGATGCCCAGGTTTCCCGAAGAGGACTCGACAATCTGAGAGTAGGGTTGCAGCTCACCACGCCTCTCTGCGGCCTCAACCATAGCCAACGCTGGTTTCAACTTGATGGAGCCTGCGGCGTTCAGGCCCTCAACTTTCAGGAACAACTCCGAGCCGGGAACAAGAGTATCCATGCGAAGAAAGCAGTCGTCCAGGGCAATTTCGTGAGCGCTGTTGTAGATCAAAATTTCGTCCTCCGGTTGGCGGCCCGATAGATGGGGGTCGCTGTTCTCGGCCTGATGGCACCCAACTCGCATCTGTTCGACGCGAGCGGAGTGTGCTGCCAAGAAAAGAAAACCACATGGTCGGTTTGTATGTAAAGTTGGACTAGCTGCTGACGCTGGAAAGCGCGGTTCTCGCTGGGAAGCCAGCTTCCAGACCTTCAGCTCCCAGATTGAAGCCTCTACTAGGAGCTCTCTTGACTGCTACAACGTCCATGGGGCCACGCCTTTCAACCAAGCTCAGTCCCAACACGATTGCTACCTCAGCCATGGCAAGTGTCGAACCGGAGCTGGTTGACGTCGTGAGCGCGATCGACACAGTGCCCGATATGTCGGCGAATATGGTCCTTGTCTCCGGACCAATCATGGATTGGGAGGACTATGACGGATGCCAACGAGGAGCCATTATCGGTGCTTCCATCTTCGAAGGCCTCGCCTCAAATCCTTATGAAGCGGACGCCGGCATCAGATCGGGTCGAATAAAACTTGCCTCGAGCCAGGATCACGGCACTGTCGGGTCGTTGACAGGTGTTTGCAGCGCGTCCATGCCGGTTTTGGTTGTTCGTGATCGAACGTCCGGAAGAATTGCAATGTGCCGTCTGAACGAGGGCGGTCACGCGGAGTCACTAACATTTGGTTCCTGGAACGCATGCGTAGACAGCAACCTCAAACTCGTTCGCGATGTCATCGGACCCGCATTGGGGCATTACGTGCGTATGGCACCCATCGCGCTGATGCCAATGATGGTCGAAGCCTTGTCCATGGGCGATGAAATGCATGGGCGGCAGAACGCCGCCGGCTACATTTTTAGGGCGGCCATCCAGGAGCGCATCATCAAGGTTCGTGGTTCCTGGGACAATGCTGCTGTTCATTCTCTTCTGGGCTATCTGGTGTCAGCCGACTTCCATTTCCTGCATGTTGCCATGGCCGCTGCAAAAGTAGTCAGCGAGGCTGCTGCCGATGTACCTGGAAGCTCAATTCTCACGGCGATGTCCATGAATGAGAAGGAATTTGCGATCAGAGTCGCTGGTGCTCCCGGCCGCTGGTTCCGTACCGCGCTTCCGCCGATCTCGGATGTCCCCATCCGGCTCGTAGGCAGGAGCGAACGCGAGCTCCTGGGGTACAGCGGAGGCGACAGCCTGCTGATGGAGACGCTAGGTCTTGGTGCAGTTTCGGCTGCCGCTGCTCCGTGTATGAGTCCGGGTTCGGTAGGAACGCCGCAGGACATGAGTCGGCTTACGGAATCCATGTACGACATAGCGTGGACAGAGCATCCAAACCTTAGGATCCCGGCGTTAAGACAACGCGGTGTTCCATTCGGATTTGACGTGGATTCGATCGCGGCTTCGGGTCTGGTCCCGCCGGTTCACATTGGCGCGACCCTTCGAAGGGGTGGGATTGCTGGAACTATGTACTTCACTCCGCCCTTGGCGCCGTTCATAGAAGCTCGTGACTACCTGCGTTCTTCCTCCGCCGCGGTCCCTGATTATTCGAGGTGAGGAGACGGGCGCGTTGCCGAAGAACGACGTCCCCAATAGATTTTCATCTTCCAAAAACTATCGAAGGTTGCTTTCTGTGACAAAAATTCATTTTCTTGACGCTCGTGTTGTCTCTTATGTCCTTCAGGATAAGGACTTGGTTCTCGATGCTGTGAGAAGAGCCTATTTAGCCCATGGCGTGGGAAGCAGCTCAACGCCGCAGTCGACGTTTCTGAAATTTCCCGATAGGCCCGGGGATCGAATTATCGCTCTGTTGTCCAGAGTCAAGGACGAATTGTTCGATGTTGCGGGAATGAAATGGGTGTCCAGCGTTCCGGCAAACACAGGTCGAGGGCTTCAGCGCGCTGGCGCAACGATCCTACTGAATTCGATGGATTCGGGATATCTCAAGGCCGTCTTGAGTGCTGCCCCCGTGAATGCCGCCCGTACCGCGGCGTCAGCAGCACTCACATTACAAGTTGTTGGCGGAACCCAGCGGCCGAACGTAGGCATTGTCGGTTCTGGACTCATAGCATCGACGACGACTGACTACATTCGACATGTTCTTGGCCTTGGTCGCGTTGTTGTCTCTGACGTAGATCCGCTGCGAGCTCAAGCGACAGTAGACCGCTTACTCCTTGAGGGAGTCGATGCGATCGTAGGATCCGTGGAGGACGCATTGGTCCAGAATGTTGTTCTGCTGGCCACAACCGCCGGTGAGCCTTACCTGGATCATCGATTTCGGCCCGGGCAGATCATTCTGCACCTATCATTGCGCGACCTGACACCGGCAGTACTTCGCGATGCCGTGAACGTTGTAGATGATTTCGAGCACGCTTGTAGGGAGCGAACATCCCTGAACTTGGCCGTCGACGCATACGGCCCCAACGAACTTTCCGTTCTTGAAATTCCGTCACTGCTTCGCCGGGATGCTCAGGTGCAGGCTACCGAAAGGCCCATCGTTTGCTCACCTTTCGGGCTGGGGGCCCTGGACGTGGCCACGGCGGAGTCCATATACAGGAGGGCGGTCGCCGAAGACCTCGGAAATGAGCTCGACCTCGGAGATGCATAACCCGATGACTGGTCTGTCGTGATCAAGCGGCCGCCAACCTTAGTCGTACATGTCAAAAGTTCGTTACTTGTTACGGAACATGCCGGAGGAACCTGCGCGTTGTGAGTTTCACCTCCAATTGGACTAATCTCTAAAAAACCGCATGGATGGTTTCTTAGGGGGGGATTTGATGACGCAAAGTCACATCAATGGAGGGGGGGCTCTGCTCGCTGCGGAGGCATACTTGCCCGGTCAAGCTTTCGCTGAATGGCGTCCGGCTGAGGATCGCCTTGTGCATAAAGTCAGTGCGGCCGCCAACTTCATAGCCCGGTGGCGAAGCACGTGTGAGAACACTGCAGAGCTGACGGCCTCATGGGCAGCGGAGCAGGAGTATCACTGTCTTGCATCTCAAGGCATGAGTGATCCTATGCTGGCGTTAGAGACTTTCCGCCAGGCCGTCATCATCGTTGCGCATTCCATGTATGGCGTGCCGCTGGAATCGGCCTTTTCGTTACAGCACATCGGGATCAGCCTTGACTCTTGTCGCATGACTGGAACGCCGGATCTCTGGCTGGAACTCACTCCTGACTTCAGCGGCACTCGCCTCATTGGACTGGGCATCAGGGTTACATTCCGGCTCGATAAAGCCATTATTGGGACAGGGCGGGGGAAATTGATCGTCTTGGAACAACACTCGTACCATCGGGTGCGCAACGGCGCCGAGCCCAAGGAGTTCCGTTCGCCCGGGCTCAGAGCAGAGGCCTCCCATGTGGGGCGGACTTGTGAAGAGGACGTCCTTCTGAATGAGGGCGGTGGTGATCTGCTTATCAACACATCACATAAATGGCTGTTTGATCACCCTGCGGACCATATTCCAGGAATGCTGGTCATCGACGCTGCCAGGCAGGCATTCGCACTGAATAGAGGAGGAGATCCTTCGTTCAACGTCATCAGTGCGCGATTCTTCAATTACGGGGAACTGCACGAGCCCGTTCAGATCGCGACGGACGTTCCTGATGGCCCAAGCGGCGATGAGTGCTCATTCATTTTCAAGCAATTGGGAAGGACTCTCGCCATTGTAGCCATATCCAGCACCCATTCCGGGCAAGCCTCTCTACCGTAACGGGCTATATTAACCCCTCCCGGCAGATTTCGCCTTGTCAGTTGCTGAGTGGTTGATTCTAGGCGGCAGAGGTTTCGGCCGGTGCTGTTGAGTTCAGCGCCGGTAGCAGACTGGAAGGGACCAATGCCGGCAGCAGAATTACCCACATCTGTTCTATTCGGTATTTAAGGTCCGATCTGTGTGTGATCGCTTCCGATGTCAACTGTGTTCCGGTGACTGCTGATGCAAGCAGGTGCGCGGCATCTTGTGGGCTGACATGCGGTAGTAGCAGGCCTTGTGCAGCTGCGTTTTCCAGCATGTCTGCGAGGAGAGAGACCCAGCTTACGTACGGTGATGGATTGTCCGTGCCGAAAGTATTTCGTTCCAGGGTGAGTCGAATACTAGCCCGTACGAGGGGATCATTTTGGAGAGCTTCAATAAACCGGTAGCTGAGATCGATGCTTCTCTGTATAGGCGAGATGCGGGGGTCGGTGTTCTCGTCGATCCAGTTTGACTGTTCCTCCACAATTACGTTTGCGAGGGCTTCCTTCGACTCAAAGTGGAAATACAATGCACCCTTCGTTACGTCGGCCTCAGCCAGTATTTCGGCAATTGTGGCTGCCGAATATCCCTTGCGCTCGAAAACACGCGCTGCCGCGTAGAGAATATTCCTTCGCGTTTCAACGGCACGGCTCTGATTCAACACTAATCCTTCAATCTGGGGTGATTCATCTATTATATCAATGTCCGGCTTAGCTGGGAGCTGCGTTGCCTGGCAAGCTGACGGTTCCGTGAAGCCGCCGGTGGGCGCTCCGCCCTCGGACTCCATTCTGGGGGGTGGGGATGTGTGGGGGCGCTGCAAACTATGCCTCGGATCTGGAATGTTGTTTCAAATCTTCGCAACTAAACGATACCAGTCTACCGCTTCGCGCGAAATCGTCGGTGAGGTCTTGCCTAATTCGGCTAGATCCCAGAGATTCTGCGATTCATAGTGATGGTCCATGCCTACCATTTTGACTTGGTGGGGGCGGAAGCCGGCCGGCTCGAGAATGCGAACGGCCTCGTCGAGAGTTGTAGTCCCCTCTATCTGTAACGGGCTGACCTCGCGCCTGATCGTATATGCGAGACGTGCGAGTGTTGTGGGGGTCGGGTTAGCTGCATGGAAGGCGCCATCTAGGGGTGCGGGGGAAGTCGCCAAAGCAGAAACGAGACGCCCCAAGTCTGCAACGTCAACCACGGAAATTTTGGCGGCCCCATTGTCAATTTGGGTGCCAAGCGTCCTGAAGAGCCGGATAATTCCTGGGATAAACCATTGGTCCCCCGGCCCATAAATGAGATTTGGTCGGATGACTATTCCGCCGAGGTTGAGAATGGATGCTTCCCCTGCCGCCCGGGTCTGGCTGACGACCGAGTCGGGTTTATAGACCGTAGGGTTGGCCGGGTGAGATCGGTGAGGTCCCGTGCCATACACGGCGGTCGTGCTGATGTGGATCAGTTTTCGTGCGCCGGAGGATTTCCATGCATGGGCGACATTTTCAGCACCGAGGTGATTCACTTGTTGTGCTCTAAGGGGATCATCTCCGACGTACGAGGCAGCATTGACTACAACCTCGAAGTCTCTGATAGCGAGGTTTAAGGAGGTGAGGTCGGTTACGTCACCAAGCAAGACTTTTATTCTTGGGTGATTGGGGACGCTATACCGTCTTCTGGTCATTATGGAAACTTCCACGTTATCGCACGAATCAAGTTCCGTCATCACGCGGCTTCCGATAAATCCCGTGGAGCCGATTACTAATACTTTGATGCGATGTTTGGCAAATCTATTAGTCAAAGATTCCTCGTTTGATAAGGCCTCATGACACATTTTGGTCTAGGGTCCTATTGTAGTCTGCCACTCATTGAGGCGCTCTGGCGGCTGACAATGCGAGGGAAGACGTCGAGTGCCCGTTTTTAGGTTCCGGGGTGGGCGGCACTCACTGTCCGTCACCCCGGCCCTTGGCTGTTGGCGCGTTGCTTCCGGCTGGTACGCCCGGCCGCCGGGGCGTTCGCTGCGTGCGGTCTGTTGTCGTTCGTCGTGATGGTTGGGCCGGACCCGAGTGTCTTGCGGGCTGCGGTCATGGGAGCTGTGGGCTTGGCTGCCCTTACGGGCGGATTACGGGGCCGGTCCTTGACTTTCCTCTGCCTCGCCACGACGATTCTGCTGTTGCTGGACCCGGCCATGGCAGCCAACGTGGGGTTTCTCTTGTCGGTTCTGGCTACGCTCGGGATTGTGCTGCTTGCCACCCGTATTGCGTCGTGGATTCCGTTGTGGGTACCACGGTGGTTGGCTGCCGGAATTGCGGTGCCTTTGTCGGCGCAGTTGTTGTGCGGGCCGGTGATTGTGGCACTTCAGCCTCAGTTCACGCCGTATGCCCTGATCGCCAACGTGGCGGCGGGTCCTTTGGTGGCGCCGGTGACTATTTTTGGGACGATCGCTGCGCCGCTGGCCACGGTCCTGCCCTGGCTGGCGGTGGTGCCGATCGCCGTTGCGGGGACCTGCGCGGGGATGGTTGCGGGGCTGGCACGGTTCTTTGCCGGTTTGCCTGGAGCTGCTTTGCCCTGGGCTGAGGGGCCGATCGGAATGATGGCTATGGTGCTCTCATCGGTCGTGACTGTGCTGGTCGTCTGGGCGGCGCTGCATCCTGCGGCTGTGAAGCGGCACGTCATGGGCCTGCACGGTGTTGTGACGGTGCTCCTGGAGCGCGGTGCAAGGCGCAAGCATGGCAGACTTGAAGCCTGCAAAGTAACATCCGGAAGGAACCATCTGTGGCTGCTGCCCAAAACACCCGGGCCAAGAGTGCCGCGGCAAACACCGTCAGCTGGCGGGAAGCGGCGCCCGCCGCCGTAGTCCTCATCATGGGCCCGGAAGAATACCTTGGGATCCGCGCAATGGATGGCATCCGCACCCAGGTGCGGGCCACTACTCCGGATGTCGAGCTCAGCCGACTGAACGCAAGCTCCTACGAGTCCGGTTACCTAGCCATGACCGTCACGCCGTCGCTTTTTGGCGAGGGCAAGCTCATCGAGGTCGAGGGCCTCGAGGCAATGAATGATGCTTTCCTGGCCGACGGATTGGCCTACCTCCAGCATCCGGACCAGGACGTTGTCCTTGTCCTGCGTCATGCCGGGGGAGTCCGTGGCAAGAAGCTGCTCGACGCCGTGAAGTCCGCGGGATGGCCAGTGATCGACTGCCAGCCGATGAAGAAGGACTCAGACAAGACCGCGTTTGTCGTCTCCGAATTCAGGGCCGGAGGTCGCCGCATTGAGGGCGAAGCTGTCCAGGCACTAGTGAACGCCGTGGGCGCGAACCTTTCCGAACTTGCAGCAGCGTGCAACCAACTGATTGCCGACGCCACTACCGCCGTGACGGCGGAGACGGTGGAACGCTATTACGGTGGCCGAGTGGAAGCTACGGCATTCAAGGTGGCCGATGCTGCAATGGCCGGCAATGGGCCAGTGGCGCTGTCCACCCTGAGGCACGCACTGGCCACCGGCGTCGATCCTGTTCCCCTGGTTGCGGCGCTGGCGGCCAAGCTGCGCACCCTGGCCAAAGTTGCCGGAGCCAACGGTTCTCCGGCGACCATCGCCAAGAACCTGGGAATGCAGCCGTGGCTTGTAGAGCAGGCGCAGCGTGACGTCCGCCGCTGGACGCCCGAAGGCCTGATCCGTTCCATCCAGGTCATCGCGGAAGCGGATGCCCAGGTGAAGGGTGAGTCGCGTGACCCCGTTTACGCCGTGGAGCATGCGGTGACTGTGATTGCCATGTCAGCCAGTCGACGCTGAAGCCAGCGCGCGGCGGCATCGCCGGTTAAACCCAAAGGCGGGGGCGCCCCACGGGGGGGCGGGGGTGGTATGGAAACTGCGCAACGTCATAAACTAAAAGATGGGGGGGGTGCTGGGGGGGTGGGGCGGG
>NZ_JAJOHP010000018.1:0-78183 GCF_021109375.1 Arthrobacter sp. AK01 | reverse complement strand
CACCCCTATTCGGGGCGCCCCCCCCCCCTCCCCCCCCGCGCGCCCGCCGGGGGTCCCCCCCCCAAAACATTCTGCGGTTCCTCCCCCGGGGGGGGGGCCCCCCCCCCCCCCCCCCCCCCCGCCTTTGCGTTGGAGGACGACGGCGCTTACTTGCGCCCGCCGGCTGTGGCGCCTTCCAATTGGCTCACCACGTCGGCATCGGACAATTGACCGAAGTGTTCGTAGAAGGCGCCCACGGCATGGAACTTACCCGGCGTGTGCAGGGCCATGACGAAATCGCTCACCCGTGCCAGCGACGTCGAGGCTTCCAGCGAGGCAACCGGTACTGCGGCTATTACGGTGCGTGCGCCGGCAGAACGAACTGCTTCCACGGCGGCCCGCATGGTGGCACCAGTGGCAAGTCCGTCATCCGCCAGCACTACGGTCTTCCCACGGAGGTCATGCCTGGTGCCCGGGTAGTTCTGCGCGCGCCGGAGGAGCTCGGAACGTTCGTGTGCTTCCACGGCATCGAGCGCGGATTGGGAGATGCCGTGGGCGATGACGAGGTCCCTCAGTGGCTTGTTGACGATCCGGAGGACGTCGCCCTGAGACCATGCCAGTGCCCCAAAAGCCGTCTCGTCGCGACCCGGAATGCCGAGCTTGCGGACCAGGACCGCGCCGAAGGGCAGGTACAGTTCGGCCGCTGCCGCGGCGGCCACGGGGACTCCTCCACGTGCCAGGCCCAAGACGAGGGTGTCCGGCTTTTCCCTGAGTTGCGGGAGGGCTTCAGCCAGGCGTCGACCGGCTTCCGCACGGTCCTTGAAACGCATGCCCATCTGCTCCACTTCCACGTAAGTCGTTGCAGTTCCAAGCCTACCGTCCAGACCTTGCCCGGTAGCGTCTCCGCTGAAAGCATGGGCGTGTGAACAAGCCCATCGGATACTGGATCAAGAGGCTCGACGCCGCACTGGAAGCCCAACTGGACACCATCCTTGCCAAGATCAAGCTCAGCCGGCGCCAATGGCATACCCTCAGTGTCCTGTCCGAGGGCGCCATGCTCCCGGACCAGCTCGAGGAGTCTTTGCAGCCGTTGTGGGGAAACGACATCCGGATGCGGGAGAGGGAACTGGCAGCCCTCGTGGGCCGCGGAATGATCACCATGATTGATGACCGGCTGGTCCTGAGTGACCGTGGACGGGAAAAATACCACGAAGCCCAGCGGTTGGTGGAAGCGGCGCGTCAGGACCTTTCCATGGGCATCGGCATCGATGAGTACGCCATGGCCCTGAGCGTGTTGGAACGAATGAGCATCAACGCGGAGCGGCTGGCCCGCTGACTTCCAGCCGGCAAAACCAGCCGCGCCCCACTGAGCCCTCCCAGGGAACGGGGGCCCTACACCCCAAGGAATTCGACAGCAGCTTCCTTGAACGCCCGGCTGGTGATGACGTTGGTGTGGGTGCGCCCTGGAATGACCAACGTTTCCACCAAACCGCCATGCCTGCCCGCAATCGAGGCGAGCTCCGGCATGGTGGCTGCCCTTTCATCCTTTTCGCCGGCAACGAGCAGGACGGGCATATGCGGGGCAGCTTCGGCAGGATCGAAAGGTTCCCCCTTGATGGCCTCAATGAGCGACAACATGGAGAAGAGGTTGTTGCTGGGAAGCATCTGTGCCATCTTCAGCAATCCGGCCGTGGACGCGTCCTCAATGGGCGTGCCGTCGGCCAAGTGCCGTTGCGCAGCGACGAGGTCGAAAGCTGCCAACGGATCCGCTGAGCTGGGTCCACCCAGGACGATGCGGTGGACAAGATCCGGCTGGGTGGCGCCGAACTCCCAAGCCAGCCTCGAGCCGAGCGAGTAGCCAATGACGTCCAGTCCCGTGGACGGGTCACCATCGCGCAGTGGCCGGGCTCCGGCGTCGGTCACTATCTGGAGGAGGTCAGCGCGTATGCGGCTGGGCGTGTACGAATCCAGGTCCTCGGGGGAGTGGCTCCTGCCATGGCCTGGCAGGTCTACGGTGATCACGCGACGGCCTGCATCCTGAAGGGTGGTGATCCAGCCGCTATCCACCCAGTTCAGTTTCGTAGAGGAAGAAAAGCCGTGGATCAGCAGGACGGGCCGCAGGCCGGCGTCCGTGGATGGCTCATGGACTTCCACGGACAGCCCGGGGTCCGTGCCCTCTACTGTGTGCCTGTGCTGTTCCATGGTGTGCCTGCCGGTCATCATGTCAGTCCTCATCGAGTACGGCGCTCAGGCGGACCCGGCGCTTGGGTGCTTCGTCCTTTGGAACAGTGCCCACGATACCGGCAGTATCATCCGGAACCTCGAACACGATCAGCGGTTCGCCAACGTTGATGGTGTCACCTGGCGCCCCGTGGATACGCACCACTTTACCCGCCTGCGGGCTGGGCAATTCGAGGGCCGACTTGGTGGTTTCAAGCTCCACTATCGGCTGGTTGCGTTCCACCTGCTGGCCGGGTTCCACCAGCCAATCCAGCACTGTCGCCTCGATCAGGCCTTCGCCCAAGTCGGGAAGGGGGAAGGAAATTTCAGCCACGGCGGTACTCCAGTGCGCGTTGGATCCCAAAGAGGATGCGGTCGATGTTGGGGATGTATTCGTCCTCCAGGTCGCCGGAGGGGTAGGGAACGTCGAATCCGGTCACCCGCTCCACGGGCGCCTTCAGGGTTGCGAAGCAGCTTTGTGTGATGAGTTGGGCGACTTCGGCACCAAGTCCGGAGGTCAGGGGCGCCTCATGGACGACGACGGCGCGCCGCGTCTTCCCAACGGACCTCGCCAACGCATCGGCATCAATTGGCTTCAGCCAGCGCAGATCCAGGACCTCGACGTCGATGCCGTCCTCGGCTGCGAGTTCGGCAACCTGTAAGCAGCGGGAGACCATGGCCCCCCATGCCACCAGAGTGAGGTGGCGGCCTTCCCGCACCACGCGGGCGCCGGTGAGGCTGCCGCCGTCGTCTACTCCGGCGTCGTGCGTTGGGCCTTGGGCGGCATTGGCGACGTCCACGGGTCCCTTCTGCCAATAGCGCGATTTCGGCTCCATGAAGATCACCGGGTCCGGCCTGGTGGCAGCGTACTTGAGCAGATGGTAGGCGTCGTGCGGGTTTGATGGAGAGACAACTTTGAGGCCCGGGACGTGGGCGAAGAGCGCTTCCAGGCTCTCGCCATGGTGCTCAGGGGCGCGGATGCCGCCGAAGCTGGGGACCCGCAATGTGATGGGCATGGGCAGGGTTCCGCGGCTGCGGTAGTTCATCCGGGCGATCTGGCAAACGATCTGGTTGATGGCCGGGTAGGCGAAGCCGTCGAACTGGACCTCGGGAATGGGGTGGAAGCCGGCCATTGCGAGGCCCACCGACATGCCCAGGATGCCGGATTCAGCAAGCGGGGTGTCAAAAACGCGTTCCTCGCCATGCTTTGCCTGCAGGCCATCGGTGATACGGAAGACGCCACCCAGCCGGCCGCAGTCCTCCCCGAAGATGACGGTCTTGGGGTTTTCGGCCAAAACCTCGTCGAGGGCGCGGTTGAGGGCCTGCTGCATGGACATGTGCTGAACGTTTGCGGCGCCCGTATCAGTGCTGTTTCCACTGCTGCGATCAGTGGTGATGGTCTCAGGCATGTTCGGACTCCTCGCGCCACGAGGTGGCCTGGGATTGAAGGGCTGGTGTTGGTTCCTGGAAGACCAGGCTGAACATCTCGGCGCCGGGGCGTGGGCCGAGGTCGGTGATGCCGGCACGGATGGCTTCCTCTTCATCTTCGGCCGCGCGCTGCGCCTCCGCGAAGAAGGCCGCATCCGCTACGCCGTCTGCGAGAAGCCGCTGTTTGAAGCGCTCCAGCGGATCCTCGCCGGCGTCGAGGCGTTCCTCCTCCAGGGTGCGGTAGCGGCCGGGATCGTCGGCGGTGGAGTGCGGGCCACGACGGTAGGTCATGGCTTCTATCACCACGGGGCCGTTCCCTGCGCGGCAATGCGCGAAAGCGGAACGTGTGGCTTCGAAGACAGCGACCACGTCGTTGCCATCGATCTGCAGGGAGGGGATTCCGTAACCGGCTGCACGGGCGGCTACCGAGCCGCCCGCAACCTGGCGTTCGGTGGGGACCGAGATGGCCCAGCCGTTGTTCTGGATGAAGAAGACCACGGGGGCTTTCATGACCGCGGCGAAGTTCATGGCTTCGTGAACGTCACCCTGGGAGGAAGCGCCGTCACCGAAGTACGTCATGGCGACGCCCATCTCCGGCGCCCCGGAGAGGGCCTGTCCATGGGCCCAGCCCACAGCGTGCAAAACGGAACCGGCCACCACCGCCTGGATGGGAGCGAACCTGGACTCAAGCGGGTTGTACATGCCGCCGTGCCACGTGGCCTTGTGAGTAGACATATAGCCCACCATGTCCAGGCCCATCGCCCGGGCAACGCCCATTTCCCGGTAGGTGGGAAACACGAAGTCGCGGGTTCGGTCGACGGCATAGCCGCTGCCTACTTGCGCGGCTTCCTGGCCGAGCTCCGGCGCATAGCCAGGGATGATGCCCTGACGCTGCCAGGCGACGGCCGAGGAGTCCAGGTGCCGGACTGCTGCCATCAGCGTGTACAACTCACGGAGTTGATGGTGGGTGAGCGGGGCCGCGTCATCATCGACGGCGGCCAGCACGGGTTCTGTAGTCATGAGTGTGACCCTAGTCACCGGATCCTGCCATGCGCAATCAGCTCAGTTGGAACGGAACACTTTGTACAATTTGGACATAAAAGAAAGCCCTGCACGGTACAAACTGTGCAGGGCTTTCCGTGGGTGGTGAGCAGGCAGTTACTCCACGGGCATGGACTGCCTGGAGGCCTTGGCCTTGGCGTTGATGAAGCACCCGGCGGCGATGGCGAGGATCAGGATGAAGGTGCCAATCAGCTGCCCGGCGCTTTCGGGGTTAGCAAAGCCGACCACCAGGATCAGGCCCAGCAGGATGAGGCCAAGGATGGTGAGGAAGGGGAAGCCCTTCATGCGCAGGGGCAGTTCCGTGCCCTCTTTGTCAGCCCTGCGGCGGAGAATGAACTGCGACACCAGCGCGGTGCCCCAGACCACCAGGCAGGTAGAGCCCACCAGGTTCAGGAGTGCCGGCAGGATTTTCTCCGGGAACAGCAATTCAAGGACGGTGGCGATGAAGCCGAAGGCAACCGAAATTCCGACGGCGGCAACGGGAACCTTGGAGCCGCTGAGGCGGGATAGGAAGCGGGGAGCTTCCCCGCGCTCCGAGAGGGAGAAGACCATCCTGGAGGCGCCGTACAGGTTGGCGTTGAGTGCAGAGAGCAGGGCGACGACGGCTACCAGGGTGATGGCTGCGCCGGCGCCGGGGATTCCGGCCAGGTCCAGGACTCCGGCAAACGGAGACTTCAGGCCTTCGGAACCAACGGGAAGGACGGCTGCGATGACGAAGACGGAGCCGATGTAGAAGACCAGGATGCGCCAGACAACCGTGCGGATGGCCTTGCCGACGCTATGGGCCGGGTTCTCGGTTTCGGCGGCCGCGACGCTGACGATCTCGGTTCCGCCAAAGGCGAAGATCACCACGAACAGTGCAGCGGCGATGCCACCAATGCCGTTGGGGGCAAAATCGCCGAAGGCCGAGAATCCGGGGGTGGGGACATTCGGCAACCAGCCAAAGAGCAGGGCGGCGCCGATGAGCAGGAAGATGACAATTGCTGCCACCTTCAGGATGGCGAACCAGAACTCGAACTCGCCGAAGTTGCGGACGCCCACAAGGTTGATGCCCGTGAAGACCACCATGAACACCAGGGCAAGGACCCATACGGGGATGACTGGCCAGATGGAGAACAGCAGGCCGGCCGCTCCAATGGCTTCGGCCGCGATGACCACCACCAGCTGAAGCCACCACAGCCAGCCGATGGTACCGCCGGCCGTCTTGCCCAGGGCCTTCTCTGCGTACACGGAGAAGGCGCCGCTGTTGGGGTTGGCAGCTGCCATCTCGCCAAGGGCCCACATGACCAGGATGATCAGCGTGCCGGCAACGAGGTAGGAGATAAGGACTGCCGGGCCGGCGGCCTGTACGCCCGCGCCGGAGCCGAGGAAGAGGCCGGCGCCAATCGCGCTGCCAAGTCCCATCATGGTCAGCTGGCGGGGTTTCAGCGAATGGCCGAGGCCGGATGTTGGCGCAGGAGCCGCGATGGACTTCGTTGTCATACGTGTCTACCTTCTATGGATTACATGCTGGTGTGGCGTGCCGGCCTCATGGGCCTGGCAAGCGGGCGTCGACGACGCAGCAAGAGCCGTGGAATAATTCTCGCAGTTTGTAAGATACATCACTTTTTGCTGTAGCGATGTGATGGGTAAGGATCCCCGGGGACAGGAACTTTGATGCTGGTCGATGCGCTTGATGCAAAAATTGTACGTTTCTTCACGGATTCACCGCGATCCTCAGTGCTGGAGGCATCCCGGGTGCTCAGGGTTGCCCGGGCTACCGTGCAGTCCCGGATTGACCGAATGATTGAAAACGGAGTCATTGGTTCGTGGGTTCCGCAGCCCGATCCGGCCAATTTTGGGTTCCCGGTAGTGGCGTTCTGTTCGGTCACCATCACCCAGGAGATTGGACATGACGCCATTATCGAAAGCCTGGGCGCCATCCCGGAAATCATCGAGGTCCACACGGTCACGGGGAACTCGGACCTCATGGTGCGGATTGCGGCGCGTTCCAACCCGGACATGCAGCGGGTGCTCGATGCCATGATCGCCACGAAGTCCGTGGTTCGGTGTTCGTCGGTGATTGTCCTGAACAGCCACATCCAAGGCCGGACACTGCCGCTGATGGAAGCTGCGGCGAAGCCCTTGTGACGTAAAGCATTTTGCCAAGTGCCCGGAGAGTCGTACCATTAGTTCTAGTCAAGATGACTTTAACTAGTGCTCCAGTCCTTAATGGGGAGTGCTCCGGACGGCGATGAAGCGAGGTGAACGCCGTGAACACCAACTCAGCCAATGTCGCCGAGAGGCGGCTCGCACCGCCGTCGTTGGCAATTTCAACGGTGATCTTCGCTCTTCGCCCCAGTGAAAAGTCCGGCCGCCCCACGCTGTGGCTGCCGTTGGTCCGGAGGATCCGGGAACCGTACAAAGACATGTGGGCCCTCCCCGGCGGTCCGTTGGCCCACGACGAATCGCTCCAGGATGCGGCTTCCAGGAACCTCCGCGAGACCACTGGGCTGACGCCGCATTACCTCGAGCAGCTCTACGCATTTGGCGGCCTCCACAGGTCACCCACCCAGCGCGTTGTCTCCATCGTGTACTGGGCGCTGGTGCAGCCCACCGAAGCTGCTTTGGCTGATGAGTCGGAAAATGTGCGGTGGTTCCGTGCAGACCGGCTGGGCGAACTCGCTTTCGACCACAACGCAATCGTGGACTACGCCCTGTGGCGGCTCCGCAACAAGATGGCCTACGGGTCCATCGCCTACCACCTGCTGGGAGAGTTCTTCACCCTCGCCCAGGTCCGCGAAGTCTACGAGGCCGTGCTGGACCGCCAGCTCGATCCCGCGAACTTCCGCCGACACGTCAAGGCAACACCGGAAATCGAAGAGACCGGTGAATACCTCCAGGGCGGGAAACACCGTCCACCACGCCTCTACCGCTTCACCGGCACGCCCGGCCTCGGGCCAGATAACAGGAGTACACCATGAGCAGCGTCAACACTGCCGTCCAGCTGATCACCCGCGAAGAAGCCGAGAAGGGCCTCTCCCGCGCGGGGTCCACGTGCAGCCCGGCCCTGGCCAAGGGCCCATGGGAGTATGACCTCGCCGAAGCTGTTGCCGGCGCCCCCGCGTATGGGCCCGGGGCGTCCAGCGCTGACGTCGCACCCATGGCTACTCCTCGGCAGGGCCAGTTGCCTGAGGAGTACAAGAAGGCCAGCGACGCCGAACTCGATTCCCGCATTCGGGCGGCCAAAGCGACGCTCGGGGACCGTGCCGTCATCCTGGGGCACTTCTACCAGCGCGACGAAGTCATCCAGTACGCGGACTTCGTGGGTGATTCCTTTCAGCTGGCCAACGCGGCCCTGACCAAACCGGACGCCGAAGCGATCATCTTCTGCGGTGTCCACTTCATGGCAGAAACCGCTGACATCCTCTCCACTCCGGAGCAAGCAGTCATCCTGCCCAACCTGGCCGCCGGTTGCTCCATGGCAGACATGGCAGACGAAGACTCCGTCGAGGAGTGCTGGGAGCAGCTCGAGGAGATCTTTGGCACCGAACCGGACGCCAAGGGCCGCGTACCGGTCATTCCTGTCACCTACATGAACTCGTCCGCCGCGCTCAAGGCTTTCTGTGGTCGCAACGGCGGCATAGTCTGCACCTCGTCCAACGCCAAGGTGGTCCTGGAGTGGGCCTTCGAGCGTGGCCAGCGTGTTCTGTTCTTCCCCGACCAGCACTTGGGCCGCAACACCGCCAAAGCACTCGGCGTTCCGCTGGAGCAGATGCCCATGTGGAACCCGCGCAAGGAACTGGGCGGCAACGACGAACAGCAACTGCTCGACTCCCGGGTCATCCTGTGGCACGGATTCTGCTCGGTCCACAAGCGCTTCAACGTAGGCCAGATCGAGAAAGCCCGCCAGGACTTCCCGGGCGTCAACGTGATCGTCCACCCCGAATGCCCCATGGAGGTCGTGGACGCTGCTGACTCCGCCGGGTCCACCGACTTCATCAAGAAGGCGATCGCGGCCGCCACCGAACCCACCACGTTCGCCATCGGTACCGAGATCAACATGGTGAACCGTCTGGCCGCCGAAAACCCGCAGCACACCATCTTCTGCCTGGATCCCGTCATCTGCCCGTGCTCCACCATGTACCGCATCCACCCCGGCTACCTCGCCTGGGTCCTGGAGGAACTCGTGGAAGGACGTGTCGTCAACCGCATCACCGTGGATGACTCCGTGCAGGACAACGCCAAGATTGCGCTGGAGCGCATGCTGGCAGCCAAGCCGGCCTAACCAAACCGGCACATCACAGCGGACTAGCCGAATCGAGCGTCACATGACTACAGCGAGCGTTGCTGGAGGGCCTGCCCCCCAACGTCTGATCGTCGTCGGAAGCGGCATCGCGGGACTTTACGCTGCGCTTCTTGCCGCGGACGCCGGTGCGGACGTTGTGCTGCTGACCAAGGGTGCGCTCGCGGACAGCAACACCTACTACGCCCAGGGCGGCATTTCGGCCGTCCTGGACGAGCCGGCCCCCGGTGACACGGTGGCCGCACACATCGCGGACACCCTCAAAGCCGGTGCGGGGCACTGCAACGAAGAGGCAGTAAGGGTGTTGTGCACCGAGGCGCGGTTGGATATCGCCGGGCTGGGGCGGTTCGGCGTCCGGTTCGACCTCGACGACGACGAAGACCCCGCCTTGGGCCTCGAGGCGGCACACTCCGCCCCACGAATCCTGCATGCCGGCGGCGACGCTACCGGTGCCGGGGTGGCGGCCGCGCTGATAAAGACAGTCCTGGACTTCCAGGCGGCAGGCAAGATCCAGGTCATCGGGCACGCCCAGGTGACATCGCTCTCGCTGGGCGGAGAGCAAGGTGGCCGTGTGGTGGGAGCGAATTTCCTCCACGACGGACGCCACCTCGGCGTCCACGGCGACTCCGTCCTGCTTGCTACAGGGGGAGCCGGGCAGCTTTTCGCCCAAACCACCAACCCCGCAGTGGCCACAGCGGATGGCCTGGCGCTCGCATGGCGTGTCGGAGCCGCCGTTGCTGACCTGGAATTCTTCCAGTTCCACCCAACCTGCATGGTGCTCCCGGACGAGGCCCGGGAAGCAGAAGGCAATAACGACCCCCTGCTGATTTCAGAAGCAGTGCGGGGCGAGGGCGCCATCCTCCTGGACGCCAAAGGGCATCGCTTCATGCCCGACTACCACACTGATGCAGAACTGGCACCCCGGGACGTCGTCTCCCGCAGCATCGCACTGCACTTGGCAAAACTCGGCGACCCCAACGGCCACGTGTTCCTTGATGCCACCGTGATCGAAGAACAGCGGGGCGGAGGATTCCTGGCCAAGCGCTTCCCAACCCTGAGCAAACGGACCCGCCAAGCCGGAGTCGACTGGACCCGGGACCTCGTTCCCGTTGCGCCCGCGGCTCATTACTGGATGGGCGGAGTGGTCACCGACCTCTACGGCCGGACGTCCGTTCCAGGGCTGCTGGCGGCCGGTGAAGTGGCCTGTACCGGGGTGCAAGGGGCCAACCGCTTGGCGAGCAACTCCCTCCTTGAAGGCCTGGTGTTCGGGCGGCGGGCTGTGGAGGGGTTCCTTGGGAGCATTTCCACAGTTCCCTTGGCGCCTGCGCTCGCACCTGCGCTCGCCCGAGGGCACGACGTTGTCCCAAAGCCGGTTTCCTGGGAGCTTGAGTCTTTGCCGGGGCCGGGTGCCCTTGAGGCCTCATTTGCGCAGGCGGGCGCGTTTTCGCGGGAAGCTCTGCGGCGGTTGATGACAGCCAAGGCCGGGGTTTTGCGTGACGGCCCTTTGCTTCGTGAAGCCGGCGTAACGTTGGCTGCTTGGGCGGGGGATGTCCTGCCGTTGAACGAGCCGGAGTCCTTGGATGTCCGGGAGCATGAGGATTCCAATGTGCTGCTGGCGGCGCAACTGCTCGTTCATGCGGCGCGGGAGCGGAAGGCGTCGCTGGGGGCGCATTATCGCAGCGACAGCGTGGCGGAACCAGCCGCCGTCGACGACTTTGACAAGCGTTACACCCTGAGCCGGAAAGTGAGCCTCGTCCATGACTAACCTGACCCTCCCCGCAGCCCCTGTCCGGGACATCCTGGAACGGGCATTTGCTGAGGACGCACCCAGCGGCGACATCACCTCGCAGCTGCTGATCCCCGCCGACGCCCGGGCAACCGCCGTGCTGAATGCGCGCGTCGCCGGCGTCTTCAGCGGAGGCACCGTGTTCCGCGACGCCATGAAGCTGGTGGACCCGGAGACCGAGGTGGAACTGCTCCTCGCCGACGGCGAAGCGTTCGACGCCGGAACCCACCTCGCCCGGGTCAGCGGAAGGGCCCGGTCGGTGTTGCTCGCCGAAAGGGTCGGCCTGAACCTGGTGCAACGGATGAGCGCCATCGCCACCAAGACGGCCGAATTCGTGAGGCTTGTCGAAGGGACCAGGGCCCGGATCACCGACACCCGCAAGACCACGCCAGGCCTTCGTGTCCTGGAGCGCTATGCAGTCCGTTGTGGTGGGGGAGCGAACCACCGTTACAGCCTCTCTGACGCGGTCCTGGCCAAGGACAACCACTTGGCTGTCATGACCGGGGGCGACTCCACCAAGCTGACCGGGCTGCTGGTTGCCGCCAAGGCCCAGCTTGGCCACACCACGCACTTCGAAGTGGAAGTGGACAGGGCCGAGCAGATCGAACCCGTGCTGGCGGCCGGTGTGGACACCATCATGCTGGACAACTTCTCCCTTGAGGAGCTCAGGGCCGGGGTCAAGCAGGTGGACGGGCGGGCCATCGTGGAAGCTAGCGGCAACGTGAACATCAGCACAGTCACCGAAATCGCTGCCGCCGGTGTTGACGTCATCTCCGTTGGAGGACTGACCCACAGCGTGAGCGCCCTGGACCTGGGCCTCGATGTCGTCTTGAAGGCGGCCTGACGCCCCCATGATCTTCCTCGACGCCGCAGCCACCACTCCAGTACGCCGCGAGGCCCTTGAGGCGATGTGGCCGTACCTGAGCGGTGAGTTCGGCAACCCCTCCAGCCACCACAGCCTGGGCGAAGCGGCAGCAGTTGCGCTCGCAGGGGCGCGTTCCGGCGTCGCGAAGGTCCTGGGTTGTCGGGCCAGCGAGGTGACGTTCACTTCCGGAGGCACGGAAGCGGACAACCTTGCCGTTAAGGGCATTGCCCTGGCCCGGCAGTTGGCTGACCCCTCGTTGAACCGGGTGGTGATCAGCGCCATCGAGCATCCCGCGGTGGAGGAGTCGGCCCGCTACCTCGAACGTGTGCACGGCTTCGCTGTGGACGTGCTGCCGGTGGATCGGGAGGGCTTGGTTTCGGTGGACGGCTTGCGGGCCGTAATGCGGCCCGAAACAGCGTTGGTGAGCATCATGTATGCGAACAATGAGATCGGAACCGTCCAGCCAATCGCATCCCTGGCGTCCGTGGCGCGGGAACACGGCGTCCCGTTCCATACGGATGCGGTCCAGGCTGCCGGGTGGTTGCCCCTGGACGTCAAGGCGCTGGGCGTGGACGCTTTGAGTATTTCCGGACATAAACTTGGCGCGCCCAAGGGATCCGGAGTCTTGTTCACCAAGGGCCGTTTGCGGGTGGAGCCTTTGGTCCACGGTGGGGGCCAGGAACGAGCAAGGCGCTCAGGTACGGAGAACGTGGCCGGAGCTGTGGCGCTGTCCACGGCGCTGGGGTTGTCCCATGCTGAGCAGCCGGAGCAGGCAGCACGGGTTTCGGATTTGAGGGACCAGTTCATCGACCAGGTCCTCGCCACCGTACCCGATGCCTTGCTGACGGGGCACCGCAGCCAGCGTCTGCCCTCAGTGGCGTCGTTCTGCTTTCCGGGCACCAGCGGCGAGTCGGTGTTGCTTGAACTGGAGCGCCTTGGCGTGGTGTGCTCCAGTGGCTCCGCATGCGCCGCAGGATCCGACGCGCCCTCGCCAGTGCTGGTGGCACTTGGCATCGCCCCTGAAACGGCCCAGACGGCTGTCCGCTTCAGCTTCACCTCAACAGTGACCGACGCTGAACTGAACGAGGCCGCCGCTGCCGTGGAAACCGCCGTCGGGCGTGTCCGGAATCTGGCGTCCCCGCAAGCGGGTTAGCTACACGTGCCGTGCGCGCCGGAAGATCCAGTGCCGCAGCAGGGTAAACCGGACCGCGGTGGCGACGAACCCGGACAACGTGGTGGTCCACAGTTCCTCGGTGACAGTAGCTTCCGGACGGAAGAGATGCAGTATGCCGAGGCTGCCTCCGGTGATCACCAAGGCAATGGCGATCACCATGACCCCACTCAGGTGATCCTGGACGCGTTTCTTCCTACCGGTGATCTTGAAGGTCAAGCGGCGGTTCAGCGCCGTGTTCATCAATGAGGTGACGATCAGGGCCACGGCATTCGCCAACTGTGGATCAATCCAGGGACGCAGCAACGCATAGATGGCCAGCGAACTGGCAGTACACACAATTCCGACGCCGGTGAAGCGGATCAGTTGCCGCACCACCGGGTACTTGAGGACTCCGCGGTGTCGTCGGCGCGGTGGTTTCTGTGGGGGAGACGGCCGTAGCTCAGTGGCATCCGCGGCTGTCTCCATGGGTTAAGCCTGACACACTATGCCGGCGTGACCTCCCAGGAAGCGCCCGTAACGGGGTTCCGGAGCTCACCGATTCCTTCAACCCGGCATACAACAGTGTCGCCTGGTTGGATGCGGGCGCACTCGGCGGGGAAGCCTGTGAGCACCAGATCGCCGGGCTGAAGCGTCATGAACGAGGTCAGGTACACCATGATTTCGTCCACTTTCCAGCCGAGGTCCGCTGAACTGGCGGTTTTCAGTTCGGTGCCGTTGTGGACGATCCCGATCTCCAGGTTCGCGTCATCCAGGTCCGTGACCATCCACGGACCCGTGGGCGTGAACGTGTCCTGGCTTTTGGCGCTGATCCAGAGTTCGTCCGTCTTTTGAAGGTCCCTTGCCGAGACGTCGTTGCCGATGGTGTAGCCAAGGATTGCCGAACGCGCTGTTTCCAGCGTCAAGCCACGGGCGGTACTGCCGACGACGACGGTCAGTTCGGCTTCCGGGTCCACATAGCCAACGGTGGAGCTCAGTTGGATCGCCTCGCCGGGGCCGATGACGCTCGAGGCCGCTTTGTGGAAAGCCTGTGGCGGCAAGTCCCGGCCCGGCTGCCCGGTGTTGTGGGCCATGCCGAAGACGTTGACGGGGACTGATGGGGCCAGGAAGGTAAAAGCGTCTTCACTGACTGTTGCGCCGGTTTCCCAACCGGGACGGGAAGGGCTGCTTGCGTTGGCCCGTGAAGCCGGGAATGGCGAGTCGATGACGATCCATACCTTGCCCGCGTGCGTGTCGAAGTCTTCAGCATCATTGGCCACGAAGAATTGCTCGTCTTGGGGTTGACCGGCCATGGGCGGGGCAGCTGCAGGCCGGACACGGGCGATGCGACGGGGAAGGGGTGAAGTCATGATGACATCCTACGTCCTCCGCGCGTGGTGCCCGAGTGTTGCGAGGCCCGGTTTACGCCTTAAGACGTTCGCTTGGCATGCAGAGCAGGCCACGCAACGCATCAGGTGAGCGGGGCCGACCCGAACGCAACACTGAAGCGGTCGCACCAGAGCACCACAGACGTCAGCCCTGCAACGTCGGTTCCTGCAGGAATGGCGTAATTGTGGTTGCCGTGCGTGGCTTTAATGGCACCGAGGTCCACATAGCGGCCGGAGCGGTACTTGAACCAGTCGCCCCCGGCCTCCAGGCTGCTGAGCCAAACTTTGACGTCAGGCCCATCGCTGCTGGCCAGATTCTCCAAGCGGAGCAGATGGCTTCCATCCGGGAGCTTCAGCAACTGGGCCGCGCCGGTTGTCTCATGTTCCTGCGATTCGAAGGTGCCCGAGCTGACAACCACGGGTCCGTCCGCCGCCGGGGTTTCAACCTCTGCGGCCTTAACCTCTGGCGGCACGCTCGTGGACACCGGGGCGGCCGGCAGTGCTTCGTCCAGGCTGCTGCTGGTGAAGAGCCGCCATGGTTGGAAGAGGGCAGCCCCGACCACCACCAGGGATAGGAGTACCAGGCCTGCCACCGCAGCGAGGGTCCTGTGGGCCCGGATCGAACTCCGCAATCGGTTCATGGTTCAAGGCTAGGCTTCCCAGCCATGCTGCAGGGGCTTCATTGCTTACAGTACGGTGACGCTGATTCAGGATGTGTCGCCGGAAGATACACAGGGTCGGGGCTTAGACTCCGATTCATGCGGCTGGCGATCATCGGATTGGTTCTCCTCGTGGCGGGTGGGGTAACCGTCGCCACGGGTGTCCTGCCGTGGCAGGAAGTGGCGGTCCTGGTGGACCGGGTAGCACCCATCCTGGCCTTCGTCGTTGCCATGACCGTGGTGACGGAGCTCGTCAGCGAAGCCGGCGCGTTCCAGTGGATCGCGCGCCATTTGCGCGGGTGGGGGCGTGGGCGCAGTGTCCTGCTGTGGTTGCTTGTGGCGCTGTTCGCCACCCTGAGCACCGTGTTCCTGTCACTGGACACAACGGCGGTGCTCCTGACCCCCGTGGTGGTCACGGTGGCCCGCCAGGCCGGACTGCCGGTCCTGCCCTTCGCGTTGACGACCGTGTGGCTGGCGAATACCGCCAGCTTGTTGCTTCCCATTTCCAACCTGACCAACCTTCTGGCGCAGCACAACCTGGGCGGCATCAGTCCCGCACAGTTTGCCCAGCTGATGTGGGCACCGTCGCTGGCGGCAGTCCTAGTTCCGTTGGCCTTCATCGCGCTGGTATTCCGACGTGAACTTCGCAAGACCTATGCCCTCGATTCCGCCCGTCCTGCTCAAGCACCTTCGTCCACCGCTGCCTCCGACAAAGTCTTGCTCGTGGTCAGCGCGGTGGTCCTGGTGCTGCTGTTGCCGTCCCTGGTGTCCGGGGTTGCCATTTGGATTCCTGCCACGGTGGCGGCCGCCATCCTCGCGGGCACGTTCGCCATCCGACGCCCCAAGGTGCTCAGGGTGGCCCTGATTCCGTGGTCGTTGTTGCTCTTCACCTGCGGACTTTTCCTGGTGGTTGAGGCCACCCAATACCTCGGCGCCTCAGTACTGCTGGGACAGGTGGCAGGCCAGGGAAGCGGGTTCGTTGAACTGCTCAGGCTGGCCATGACGGGCGCGCTCGGCTCCAACGTGGTCAACAACCTGCCCGCCTACCTACTGGCGGAACCCTTGGCCGGAAGTCCGGAGCGAATGGCCGCACTGCTGGTCGGAGTGAATGCGGGACCCCTGATCGCGCCGTGGGCTTCCCTGGCCACCTTGCTGTGGCATGACCGATTGGTCCGGATGAACGTGCTGATCAAGTGGAAGGGTTATGCGGTGTTCGGCCTGATCGTGGCACCCCTGACCATCGTGACGGCCATCGCGGCGCTCGCAGCTGTTGGCCCCGGAGGGCTGCTTGGCTAGCCCAAGTACAGCTCACCCACGGGAATCTCCGTGGTCAGCCGGTTGTCCGGGCCTGCCAAGGGGCCGGCCCACGCTTCGTTGTAGGCGCACGAGGGGTTGTAGGCAAAATTGAAGTCGAGGATGAATTCCTGTTCTCCTGCAGCGCCCCTGGTCCCGTGGAAGGAGCCCTTGACCGTGTCCAGCAGGTATCGTCCGGCTCCGTAGCTGCCGCCGTCCTTCCCGGCCGTTGCGTCGCGGAAGGGTACGAAGATACCGCCGCCATAGCTCCGCAGTCTCCATGCGGCCAAGGAGCCCAGTCCAGGCAGCTCGAAAGTGCCGATGCGAACAAAAGGCACCACACCGTCAGTGCCGGTCTCAACGTTCATTTCCTGTCCGGCACCGTCAGGCGATAGGGCCGCGTATCGGCGGAAAGCGGGGTCATATCCGGCTGTGCGCAGACCTGAGAAGGAAGCCTTCATGTCCGCCGTCAGCGCCGATGCGGGATGGGTGGCGAACAGCAGGTCCCGCTCCTGGCGCCAGAAAACGTGCGCATCGAACGGATTGGTGGCTGCAAGCTGCCGCACCTTGTCGTAGAGAGCGAACGTCCGCAGGCGCCAGTCAGCTATATCAACCGCTGACATGGTGGGGATGTCGTCCTCGAAAAAGTCCTGCTGATCGGGAGCCATACCCCCAGCCTAGTCCTGTGCGTGTCGTGGCACCGCCGCCGATAGGCTGTGGTCATGAAGGGCATCATGAACCGGAAGTGCGTTCCAGCGAAGCTTGCTGCCCTGGCGTTGGCGGGTACAGTGCTCGCGGCGACGACAGCCTGCTCCGCCGAAAACAAGGGACCACAGGTAACGTCCACGGCCACGTCAAAGCCGAACAGTTCGGAGTCCGGAACAGGAAAGCCAACAGAGAGCACGACGCCGGAACCTGGGAGCGCGGGCAGCTCACCGTCCGTGACGCCCGGTTCGGATGGGACGTCCACGGCTCAAGCCACTGCCAGCCCCGGCGCGCCGGCAACCGCGGTGTCATGGAAGACCTACACGGACGCTGCCAAAACCGTCAGTTTCGATCTTCCCCGGGACTGGATTGCCCAGTCGGCAGCACCCGAAGCCGGATCCTTGGCCGGAGCCGTGAAGGTGGAAGTCAAGGATGCGACAGGAAGATATATTGCCACCCTGCAAACCGGGCTCCCACCATCCACTCCCGTTGCCTGCCCTGCCGGACAGGGGCGCCCTTACGTAGTCATCAGCAGCGTGCCCTTGGACATCCCGCACTCCGACGGCCCGGACACCATTGATCCGAGGGTGGTCTTCAGGGTGATCCAGGGCTACAAGTTCTTCGGCTCCTACGGCATCACCAACATGGTGGCGGGGGCGGATGGGCAGTCCTGCGAACTCCGAAACCGAGTGCAGGGGCCTTCAGGGAAGGGCGACTATTCCTTCGGTGACGTGCCGGCAATCCATTCCTACGCCACTGACGAGAAGGTGGCGCCGGCCAAGGCTTTCGACACTTTGGACCTGGCAGCGAAGTACGCGGTCCATGGTTCTGAATTCGCCGATGTCCAGCGGATGCTACTGTCTCTGAAGGTCAATCTGTAGTCCTGCGATTGGCTGGTTCACACATATGGCGGCGATGGGGGCTTCCCGCCGCAACCCACCCCGGAGATCAATGGAACGCAACGTTGCTGCCACGCTCGTTTTCAAGACCGCAGCCAACACAAAGGTGGCCATGGCCATTGCCGTGGCCGGGAACCCTGGCTACGGGTCAGTGACGGAAACCCTGTCCATCACCACGGCCGGGATGGACGTTCCTTTCGCCGAACTCAGCGACCACCACGGAGGCCGTTTCCACTACATGGAGTTCAGTGAACCGAGCGAAGTGTCGGTGGAGTACCGTGCCACCGTCCATGGCTTTGGCGTCCCTGATGAGTCCTCTCCCATGGAACTGATCCGGTACGTACGTCCCAGCCGGTATGCCGAGTCTGATCGGCTCCTGCCCACCGCATACGCCGAGTTCGGCGGCCTGCAGGGAGCCGAGCTGCTCCACGCTGTCCGCAACTGGGTCAATGGGGAGCTCCGCTACGTCAGCGGTTCTTCGCGGGGTACGGACGGGGCCGTGGAAACGCTGCTTCACCGTAAGGGTGTGTGCCGCGACTTTGCCCACCTCGCCATTGCGCTGTTGAGGGCGAAAGATATTCCCGCCCGACTCACGGCGGTCTACGCGCCGGGCTTGAGTCCCATGGATTTCCATGCGGTAGCCGAAGCGTATATTGACGGTGCCTGGCACATCATCGATCCCACAGGTTTGGCACCGCGGAGGTCCATGCTCAGGATCACTGCAGGACGTGACTCCTCGGACACGGCGTTCCTGTCCACTGTGGGTGGCAGCCTGTCGCTCAAGACCCTCAAGGTGGGCGCCTCGGTCAACGGCGAGCTCCCGGTGGACGACCCCCGGGAGCTCATCAGCCTGCGTTAGTGTCCCGCCACGGAAGCACGGAGTTTTTCCGTCAGGCGAAGGAGCTCCTTTTGTTCCTCGGCGGTGAGCGCCGGCGCCACCAAGTGGGCGATGTCGCGGACATGCTCCCGGCCGATGGTCTTTTGAAGCTCACTGCCTGCTTCGGTGAGTGACAGCAATACTCCGCGGCCGTCGTCGGGGGCTGTTGTCCGCTCCACCAATCCGCGTTTCTCCAGCCGGTCCACCAAACGGCTCAAGCTGGACTGGCTCAGCAGCACTTTGTCGTTGATTTCATTGAGCCGGAGCTGCCCGGAAGGGCACTTGGAGAGCGTGAACAGGACGTCGTATTCCTTGACGGGGAGGGTTTTGAACGCCGGTCCCGACTGGAGCTTCCGCATCACCGCCACCTGGGAGCGGAACAATGACTCCCAGGTCTCGGCGGCGAGGCGAACGGCGGAGGACGCCGACGGGCTGGACATCAGGCGTCCTGCCCCGTGGCGCCTGCGGTTGCGGACTCGCTGACCTTGGCTTCCAGTGCTTCGGCAACGCGGGATGCATGCGTCGGTGCATCGGGTACGTGGGCCGGTTTCAGGGCAGCGTACTCCTTGCGCAGGACGGGAAGGACTTCCTCGCCGAAGAGGTCCAACTGCTCAAGGACGGTCTTCAGGGGGAGACCCGCGTGGTCGATCAGGAACAGTTGGCGCTGGTAGTCGCCAAAAGCCTCACGGAACGTCAAGGTTTTTTCGATGACTTCCTGGGGGCTTCCCACGGTCAGGGGCGTCTGTGAGGTGAAGTCCTCCAGGGACGGTCCGTGGCCGTAGACCGGAGCGTTGTCGAAATACGGACGGAATTCCTTCACTGCATCCTGGGAGTTCTTCCTCATGAAGAACTGGCCGCCGAGGCCCACGATTGCCTGGTCTGCCTTGCCGTGCCCGTAGTGTTCGTAGCGCTCACGGTAGAGGCCGATCAGCTGCTGGTAGTGCTCCTTGGGCCAGAAAATGTTGTTGGCAAAGAAGCCGTCGCCGAAGTATGCCGCAACTTCTGCGATTTGCGGCGTGCGGATGGAACCGTGCCAGACAAAGGGAGCGACGCCGTCGAGCGGGCGTGGTGTGGACGTGAAGTTCTGCAGCGGCGTGCGGAACTTGCCGGACCAGTTGACCGTGTCCTCGTCCCACAGCTTGCGGAGTAGGCTGTAGTTTTCGATGGCGAGTTCCACGCCGTCCTGGATGTTCTTGCCGAACCAGGGGTAGACCGGTGCGGTGTTGCCGCGGCCAAGGACCAGGTCCACGCGGCCGTCGGACAGGTGCTGCAGCATCGCGAAGTCTTCGGCAATCTTGACGGGGTCGTTGGTGGTGATCAGTGTCGTGGCGGTGGAGAGGGTGATGCGTTCGGTCTGCGCGGCGATGTACGCCAGCGTCGTGGTGGGGGAGGAGGAGAAGAATGGCCGGTTGTGGTGCTCGCCCAGGGCGTAGACATCCATGCCGATTTCTTCGACCTTCCTGGCGATCGCAACGGACGCCTTGATGCGCTCGTTTTCCGTGGGGGTGCGGCCCGTGGTGGGGTCAGTGGTGATGTCACTGACGCTGAATACGCCGATCTGCATGATGTGCCTTTCTCCCTGCCCGTGGTCCCGGGCTCTATAAACAGTGTAACCCAAACTAGATGCATTTGCATGTATCGATGTCTGTAACAGGGCAGGGCCGGGAATTGTTCCCGGCCCTGCCTGTCAAGGGGTCAATCTGTTGGGTGCCCGCTATTCTCCGGGATTGTGGGCCGCCCGGCGGCCCTTGACCCGGGGGATCATGCCCGTGGTCCAGTCCTGGAACTCATCCGATGGATCCCCGGCAGAGCCGTTGCCCGACGTGGGCTCCGGCTTGTCCTTCAAGGCTTTCTGCAGGTCTTTCTTCTCCCTGCGGCCCTCCACCAACTTGTAGAGGACAGGGACCAGGACCAGCGTCAACGCCGTAGAGGACACCAGCCCGCCGATCACCACGATGGCCAGAGGCTGTGAGATGAACCCACCGCCGCCCGTAAGTCCAAGTGCCATGGGGGTCAGCGCAAACACGGTGGCCAGCGCCGTCATCAGGATAGGGCGGAGACGTTGGCGGGCGCCGTGGGTAATGGCGTCCGCCACGTTCATGCCCGGGCTGCCGTCGTGCGGCCTGCGGTACTGGTTGATGAGGTCGATCAGGACGATCGCGTTGGTCACGACGATGCCCACAAGCATCAGCATGCCGATCAGTGAGGGGAGGCCCAGCGGAACTCCGGTTAACAGCAGCAAGCCAACAGCGCCCGTGGCGGCGAAGGGGACCGAGACCAGCAGGATCAGCGGCTGTATCAGCGATTTGAAGGCCGCGACCATAATGACGTAGACGATCGCGATGGCGGCCAGCAGTGCCAGCCCCAACTGCCGGAACGACTCCGCCTGTTGGGTCGTTGCCCCACCGATGGTGGCAGTAACCCCTGCCGGCAGTTCCACGTTGGCCAGGCGCTCCTGCACCGCGGTGCTAACGCTGCCCAGGTTGGAACCCGACGGCGTCACTGTTACCCGCGCGGTCCGCTGCCCGTTGCTGCTGGTGATGGATACGGGAGCGTCCACCTGTTCGACGGCGGCGATGGACTCCAGCGCCACCGAACCGCGTGCGGTCGGCAGCTGCAGCGCCCGCACCGAGGCAATGCTCGTAAAGCGCGTACCCTCACCGATCTGCACAGGGTAGTCGTTGGTGTCGATCCTGACGGTGCCGGCAGGGATGGGGCTGACAGTGGAGGCAAGGAAGGCTCCCACCTGCTCCTCCGTCAGGCCGGCGGCCACGGCCTTGGCCCGGTCAACCCGAACCTGCACCACCGATTGCGTGGAGGCCAGGTTGGTGGCCACCTCGGAACTGCCTGGCACTCCGTCCATGGCTTTGACCAAGGCATCGCTGGCAGTTTGGAGATCGGCGGAGTTCGCGGCCCGGATGGTGATGTCCACGGTGGAGGATGTTCCGAATCCGCCCTGCTGGGACCCTACGGTGACCTTCCCCGCGGCCCCCTCAAGCTTGGAACGGACCTTGTCCTGGAGTTTGGTCTGGTTCACTTTCTCGTCGGTGACAATCGTGAACGTGGAGTTGGATGAACCGGTGGATGTCAGGGCTGCGAAGCCCGTCTGCGCATTTCCGGAGGTGACTTGCACATCCTTGATTCCCTCAATGCCCTTGAGGGCGTCCTCGATCTTTGCGGCTTCATCGCTGGTTGCCTGCAGGCTTGTGCCTGCTGGCAGGACCTGGCGCACGGTCATGCTGTTCTCACCTGAGCGGCCCAGCAGGTCTGTGGCCAGGAGCGGAGACACTGCAATGGTCGCCACGAGGACCAAAGCCGCGGCGGACAACGTGATGACCGGGTGTTTCTGGGTTTTCGCCAGGATGGGTAGGTATCCGCGCTGGAGCCGGCTCCGCTGCTCGGCCTCACGGGCCTTCTCTGCCGCTGCCTGGGCGGACGCTGCAGCCTCAGCGCCCTTGGGCGTGGAGGAGAGGAACCAGTAGGCCAGCACGGGAACGATCGTGAGGGACACCAACAGCGACGACAGAAGCGCGATGGTCACGGTCAGGGCGAAGGGCCGGAACAGTTCCCCGGCGAGGTCGCCCACGAACGCGATGGGCAGGAAGACCGCCACCGTGGTCAGGGTGGACGCCGTGATGGCTCCGGCGACTTCCCGGATGGAGGTCAGGATGGCGGTGAGCTTGTGTTCGCCGTAACTGAGGTGTCTCTTGATGTTCTCAATCACCACGATGGAGTCGTCAACCACACGCCCGATCGCAATGGTCAGCGCCCCCAAAGTGAGGATGTTGAGCGAATATCCGGTAGCGGAGATGCCGATGAACGTGATCAGCAGCGAGAGCGGAATGGAGACGGCCGTGACCAGGGTGGACCGCACGGACATCAGGAATACCAGGATGACGGCCACGGCGAAGCCCAGGCCGAGGAGCCCTTCCGTCGTGAGGTCCTTGATTGATTTCTCGATGAACGGGGCCTGGTCGAAGACCGGTGTGAACGTGGCGTTGTTGCCCAGTTCGTCCTGCATCGGCCCGATCGCGTCACGCACCGCGTGCGAGATCGCGACGGTATCGCCCTCCGGCTTTTTGGTGACGGACAGCGCCAGGGTCGGTTTGCCATTGGTGCGCGTGATGGAGGTGGCGGCGTCGTCCTCAATGCTGACGTCGGCCACCGCCCCGATGGTGGCAGCGCCCTTCGCCCCCGCCAGGGGAAGCCCTTTGATGATGTCCAGGGAATCGACCGGACTGCCTAGTTGGAGGGACAACGTCTTGCCCTGGTCCTCGATGGTGCCCACGGGAACCAAAGTGCCGTTGTTCTTCAAGGCGTTGCTGATGGCCTGGATGGAAGCGCCACTGCTTGCCAGGTCCGTTGGACGGGGCTGGATCAGGATGTGCTGGCTGGACCCGCCTGTCACATCGGCGCCGCGGACGCCGTCGATCTTCTGGAGGCGGGGAACGCTCAGCCGCAGGAGGTCGGCGTTGAGCTCGCTGAGCGGTTTGTCCGAGGACACCGCCAGGTAGACGATAGGGAAGTCGCTGATGTTCCCGGCAATGGACTGGGGTTCGACGTCGGCGGGCAGCACCCGCTTGGCGTTCGAGATGGCCCGATCGATCTGGTTTCGGGCCCGGTCCAGGTTGGATCCGTACGTGAACACCATGGTGATCTGCGATACGCCGCTGCGGGACGTTGACGTGGTGGATTCCAGGCCTTCAACACTGTTCAGTGCTGTTTCCAGTGGCTGGCTCAATTGCTTGTCCACGACCTCAGGCGAAGCGCCAGGCATGGAAGTGACCACAGTGATCTGCGGGAACTCGATGGACGGAATAAGTTCCTGCTTGAGGGACCCCATGGTGATCACGCCGAACACCGCCGCAAAGACGGTGATCAGCGCGATCAGGGCCCGGTTTCCCAGAGAAAGCTTGGCCAGGCGGAACATTGCATTGACTCCCAGGGTCTACGTAACGATTCGTCTGACGGGAACCGGCCGCAGCCCCGGGTATGGCCTAGCTTTGGACGGCGCTGGCCACTTCCAGTTGCAAGGACCGGGCGGTGCTTGCTTCCAGTTCGGCGGCGAGGTCCGCGTTCTCGTTGAGCTTGACGCCGTAGCCCGGCATCATGTCCTTGAGCTTGGACTGCCAACCCTTGAAGTTCTTGGGGAAGGACTTCTGCAGCAGTTCGATCATGATGGGCACGGCGGTGGATGCTCCCGGGGAAGCCCCAAGCAGTGCGCCGATGGAACCATCGCGGGAAGCGATGACCTCGGTGCCGAACTGCAGGACGCCACCCTTCTGGGGGTGCTTCTTGATGATTTGCACGCGCTGGCCTGCGGTGATCAATTCCCAATTGGCGCCGGCGGCCTCGGGGTAGTACTCCCGAAGGGCCTCCACCTTGGCCTCGTGACGCTTGGCGACCTCCTTGATGAGGTATGCCGTGAGGTCCATGTTGTCCTTGGCCACTGCCAGCATCGGGATGATGTTTCCCGGACGGATGGACAAGGGGAGGTCAAGATAGCTGGACGTTTTCAGGAAGTTGGTGGAGAAGCCGGCGTACGGGCCGAAGAGGAGGGAGCGCTTGCCATCCACGTACCGGGTGTCCAGGTGGGGGACCGACATGGGAGGAGCACCCACGGACGCCTGGCCGTAGACCTTGGCGCTGTGCTGGGATGTGATGGCATCATCCGTGCAGCGGAAGAACTGTCCGGACACGGGGAAACCGCCGTAGCCCTTGCTTTCGGGAATGCCGGAGGCCTGAAGCAGGTGCAGGGCGCCGCCGCCGGCTCCGACAAAGACGAACTTCGCGTGGATACGGCCGTGTTCGCCGGACTTGGTGTGCTTGATGGACAAGTCCCATCCGCCACCTGCTGCGCGGCTGATGTTGGTGACGTCGTGGCCGTAGTTGACCTCTGCGCCGCCGTCCTGCAAGTAGGTGGTCAATTCCCGTGTCAGGGCGCCGAAGTCGACGTCGGTACCTTCAGCTGCGCGGGTGGCGGCAACGCGCTGTTTGCGGTCCCGTCCCTTGACGATCAACGGGGCCCACTTGGCGATCTGGTCCTGGTCCTCGGTGTATTCCATGCTGCGGAACAGCGTGTTGGGCTTGAGGGCCTCGTACCGGGTCTTGAGGAAGTTCGAGTGGTCATCGCCAATGACGAAGCTCATGTGCGGAACGGTGTTGATGAAGCCCTTGGGCGAGCCGATGACATTGCTGTCCACCAAGTGGGACCAGAACTGGCGTGAGAGCTGGAACTGCTCGTTGATGTGGAGGGCCTTGGAAGGGTCAACGGAACCATCTTTGGCTGCGGGGGAGTAATTAAGCTCACACAGCGCGGCATGCCCGGTGCCCGCATTGTTCCACGGCCCGGAGCTCTCAAGCCCCGCTTCGTCGAGTCGTTCGAACAGCGAGATGGTCCAGGTGGGTTCAAGTTGCTTGATGAACGCACCGAGGGTGGCACTCATGATTCCGCCGCCAATAAGGACGACGTCGGCATGTTGAGTCTTGGAAATGAAGGTCACGATCAATCTCCGTTAGCGGCGGCACTGGCTGTCACAGAATATCCCCGCGCAGACTCAATACTGAAATTGCGGGGAATCGTCAAGGCTTTAGGCGGACGTTTGTGAAAACTTCGTTGAGGACTGGTGAAGCCGGGTAGCTTTCCACCTTGTTGGACAACGCCAACGCGGAGATGGGGAAGGCAATCGGGACGGCAGGGACCGACGCCGCGATCTCTGCGTTGATTGCCTGGTACTGGGCGTTTCGGTCGTCGCCGTTGGGCATGGCACGTGCCCGCTCGATCTTGTGGAAGACTTCCGAGTCCGAGTATCCGAACTCAGCCCGGGTCTCACCGAACAGGGGCCCGAGGAAGTTGTCGGCGTCGGCGTAGGAGCCGTTCCAGCCCAGAAGGTGCAGGCCGCGGTCGCCCGCCGACTGAACCCGTTGCAGGTAACCGTCCTCCCAGTCCACCGGCACGGGCTTGATGTTGAAGCCCACTGCAACCAATTGCCGGCTGATCTCGGCGTAAATCTTCTCGGGAGTGGGCATGTAGGCGCGGGTGGCGTTCAAGGGGTAGTAGAACTTGATTTCCTCGCCCTTGTAGCCCGCCTTTTCCAGCAGCTCCTTGGCCTTCTCCGGGTTGTAGCCCAGCGAGGGGGCATTGTTATTGAAGCCACTGAGCTTGGGCGGCACGAACTGTGATGCCTGCGCCGTGTTGTCGATGAAGAACCGACGGATCAGCGTTTCCTTGTCGACTGCCATTTCGATTGCCTGGCGGACTTCCAGCTTTTCCAGGGGCGCCACTGCCTGGTTGATGCCGAGGTACATCACGGAGAAGGGGTCGCGTTGGATGATCTGGACACCCTTTTTGACCAACTGGTCGAAGGTCCCCGACGTCACGAGGTCGTAGGCGTCGATCTTGCCGTCCAGGAGGGCCTGCTGCCGCGTTTCAGCGCGATCGTAGGGGATGAAGTTGATGGTGGCTATCTGGCCCCTGTTTCCCCAGTAACCCTTATAGCTGGAGAGTGACACTTTGTTCTCGTCCCAGGCGCTGAACTCATAGGGCCCCGTTCCTACGGGATGGGAGGCATAGGCGGACACGGCCTGGCCATTGCGGGCTTGGTCCAGGACGTTGGCCTTTTGTGCTTCAAGGGCCGCCGGGGAGGAGATGGCGAAGGCGGGGAGGGTCAACGCCTGCAGGAAACCGGTGAAGGGCCGGGTCAGGTTGATTTGGACATCGTTGGCCGAGACCACCTTGCAATCTTTGAAGATGGAGAACACTGGTTCGTCGGAGTAGGCCTTGAAAACACCTTGGAAAGAAATCCCGGGTGCTTGCTTTCGGAGGTCCGCAGGGAAGGTGAACCAGCGGTTGAAGTTGGCGCAGACAGCGGCAGCGTCCAAGGGCGTGCCGTCGTGGAATGTTACTTCGGAGCGAAGCGTGAAATCGTAGCTGAGCCCGTTGTTGCTGTCCTTCCACTCCGTGGCAAGGAGGGGGGTGGTCTCGCCTGTCGCGCCATCGACGCCGACCAGTCCTTCAAGGACCTGGCGGGTGATCCGGTAGGACTCGGAATCGGCCGTCATGGCGGGGTCCAACCCCAAGGGCATGGAGGCCGTGCCGAAGTTGAAGATGGCCGCGGGCTCCGCGGGGGCGGAACTGCTTGCTGACGAAGACGGTGCCGGCCCGGGGGATCCGGTGCACGCTGCCAGTCCCAAAACCGCTACGGCAGCTCCGAACTGTACGGTCAGGCGCCGCATTTTGATGCTTGCCACTCTTGTCCCCTCAAGCCGGTTGGAAGTGCTGTGGCCGGCTTCGGCCAGACCGCATTCCAGTCTAGTTGAACGTCCTGAGTGCGCTTCCCAGCGCATTTTCAGGAAACCATCCCCACTGCTTGAGGAAAAAGACACCCCCGGTTCTGCAGAGTTCCGCAACCGGGGGTGTACCGTGTGGCCCAAAACCACTGTGCTTCTTCACACTGTGCGCAAGGGGGGACTTGAACCCCCACGCCCGAAGGCACAGGAACCTAAATCCTGCGTGTCTGCCAATTTCACCACTCGCGCTGGCCGGCAGGCGTGCCGCCCTGTTGGGCGGACCCTGCCATATACCGGACTACAGTGTACCCGCTACTTGTCCAGCTTGAGGTCCCGGCGCAGCTTGGCAACGTGGCCCGTGGCGCGAACGTTGTACTGCGCCAGGGACACTTTTCCGTCGGGGTCGACAACGATCGTGGAACGGATCAATCCCATGTAGGTCTTGCCGTAGTTCTTCTTCTCGCCCCATGCCGCGTAGGCGTCCGCGACGGCGTGGTCTTCGTCGGAGAGGAGTGGGAATGTCAGTTGTTCCTCGGCCGAGAACTTTGCCAGCGCCTTGGCGGGATCGGGGGAGATGCCTACGACGTCGTAGCCGGCGGCCTGCAGGGAACCAAGAGTGTCGCGGAAGTCGCACGCTTCCTTGGTGCAGCCGGGCGTGGACGCTGCCGGGTAGAAATAGACGATGGTTTTTCGCCCACGGAAGTCCGAGAGGCTGACGCTATTGCCTGATTCGTCCGGAAGGGTGAAGTCCGGGGCGACGTCGCCCGGGATAAGTCGTTCTGCCACAATATGCTCCTTGCTTTCGATCGCGATTTCCCAGTTTAGTGCGCAGAAGCCGCGTCTCATCCCCCTCCGCGCATATACTGTCGGCATGCCAGATATGGAGAGATGGCCCACCACCCGATTGCTTTCGACAGCTGCGCGCCTGGTGGAAATCTCGTGGAACGAAAAACTTAAGTCCATCGGCCTTACCCACGCCGGAGTCATTGCCATGCAGGTGCTTGCCGCCAAAGGTGCAATTACGCAGGCGGCGCTGGCCGAAGTTGCGCGGGTCAAGGCCCAGACAATGGGCACTACCCTCGCGCGGCTGGAGTTGCATGGGCACATCACCCGCCAACGCAGCGACTCCGACCGCAGGAGCCACGTGGTCACCCTTACCGAGGCCGGGAGCGCAGCCCTCGCGGAAGCTGTAAAGCTTGAGCAGGATGTCTTGTCCCCCGTAGCCGTTGATACCGCACGGTTGCGGGAGGAACTCAGGATAGTAGTCCGGGGGTTGGCGGGGCTGCCGGCTCCGGAAACGGAGTCCCCGGAGACTGGCACCGACGTACCCAAAGTCTGAGGAAGGCCATGGTTTCCCTCTTGGGAAGCCCTGGCGGAGAAGCAAAAAAGGCTCCGGATCGTGGAAGACGATCCGGAGCCTTTTTTCTTGGTGCACCCCCCGGGACTCGAACCCGGAACCCATTGATTAAGAGTCAATTGCTCTGCCAGTTGAGCTAGAGGTGCAGCATTTCGTTGGGGGTGCTTCGGGTAATTCGCATTCCTCGGCGAGCTCCGCAACGACAAATAACTCTACACCACTTTTTGCGGGCTAATGACCATTGGGGGGCCAGCGTGATGCATGCCATGTCATTGCTTTCCGGGGTTTCCCGGGAAAGCAAAAAGGCCTTGGAGCAATATTCGCTCCAAGGCCTTTCTTTGGTGCACCCCCCGGGACTCGAACCCGGAACCCATTGATTAAGAGTCAATTGCTCTGCCAGTTGAGCTAGAGGTGCAGCTGTTGTATTCGATCAACCCAGGGGCTTTTCATTCCCCGGCGATCTCCGCAACGACATGTAACTCTACACGACTTCCACCGAAGTGTGAAATCGACTCCCAACCGACTGCGGACCTCAGGATGAGCCCCGCAGGATCAGCGCGAAGTCGGGGTTTTTGTTGTTGCTCAGGACCCACAGCGTGCCGTCCGGAGCTCTGGCCACATCCCGCAACCGCCCATATTCACCTGTGAAATAGGCCACAGGTTCACCAGCCGTCCCGGCGTTGAGCGGGACTGCCCAGAGCCGTTGACCTCGCAGGGCGCCTGTGTAGGCCACGCCGTCCACGATTTCGAGTCCGCTCGGGGACGCCTCGGAAGTTGAAGGCCACACGACCTTGGCGTCGATCAGTCCGGCCCTGCCGGGTGCGCCGGTCACTGCAGGCCATCCATAGTTGCCCCCCGGCGTTATGAGGTTCAGTTCGTCATCCACGTCCGGACCAAACTCGCTGGCCCATAACCTTCCTTCGCTGTCCCATGCCAAGCCCTGGACGTTGCGATGACCGTAGCTGTAGACGGGATTTTCACCGAACGGATTTCCCGGGGCGGCACGTCCTTCCGGAGTAAGGCGCAGGATCTTGCCGCCCAAGGCATTGGTATCCTGCGGCTGTTCCCTGCGCTGGGAGTCGCCTGTGCCTACGTAAAGGAATCCATCGGGGCCAAAGCGGATCCGGCCGCCGTTGTGGGTTGATGCCTTGGATATGCCGGAGAAGATGACTTCCGGGTCGCCGAGTGACAGCCTCCCGCCTGCGTCCTCGTCGAGCCGCATCCGCGCAATACGGTTGTCGCTCGCAGAAGTGAAATAGGCATACAGCCAACGGTCTGTGGGGTAAGTCGGCGACACGGCAAGGCCCAGCAGGCCACCTTCGCCTCCGGGGTCGACGCCGGGAACCTCACCTATGGTTGTGGCCCGGCCATCGCGAATGCCCTTGACCTGGGCCGAATCGCGCTCGGATACCACCGCTGTGCCGTTCGGCAGGAAGACGACGGACCAAGGGAGCTCCAACCCGACGTCGAGCTTCCCCAGGAGGTCAGTGGCGGGCTGGGGGCCCACCGTCCCCTGACCGCCTCCAGCACTGGCAGTTGAGGAGGGGGCTGTCGCCCCCGGGGTCGCTGCGGATCCCGGCGACGATGGACTGCCAGTGCATGAAGCCAGGGCCAGGATCAGGGCGAATGCCGAAGCAGGCATGAGCGAGATGCGCCGTGCCACTGCGTGCCTGCCCATGCCTGCGTCCGTTGCCTATGCCTGCGGATTCTGCCGCTTCAGTGCCTGTTGCGCCTGGGCGGCCTGAAGCCGGCAGCTTCCGCATGTGCGGCCGACTCGAACCAAACGTCCGCGGTGACGTCGTCGTACCCTGCCGCGTCTTCATCGTGGTAGGTCATGGCGGCGGCGTTGGCCTTTACGGGGTAGCCGTCTCCCGAAGCGCTGGAGGACCCGGTTCCATAAGGGTGCTCGGCCGCAAGGTGTCCGGAACTTGCGGAATCCTCGGCCGCGGCAGACTCTGCGCCCGGCAGCGTGGGGGAGTGGGCGTCGGTGTACTCATGGTGATGGACCGGGGCGCCGCTCTCATCGGTCCATGACGATTCCCATTCGGCCTTGTCTGCCGCATCAACTGCGTCTGCTGCATCAACTGCGTCTGCTGCATCGACTGCGTCTGCTGCGGCGGCTGGTTGTGAAGCACCTGCATCCCAGTCGTCAACGTCGCCGGCGTCGGCGGCATGCAGCTTCGCGTCGGTGTCCACTTCGGGTTCATCCACCACCGGCTCCTCGATCACCGGCTCCTCAATGACAGGTGCGGCGATGACAGGTTCTTCCACCGTCAAGCCCGGAGTTTCCACCGGGTGGGGTTCGGGGGAGGGGGTCTCCGGCGCGTCGTCAACGTCGCCGATGGAGGAGGCGCTGTTGGCCCCTTCTTCCCTGCTGGCTTTGATGTCGCTTGCTTCGTCGCTGATTGATTCTTCCCCTGCGGGGCCGCTGCCCTCGGCGGCAGCCTTGCCCAAATTCGTTACTCCGGCCAGGCCGGCTAGACCTGCTGTCGCGGCGGCTGCATCCGGAAGGGGAGAGGTGTTGCTGGGCTCCATTGCGGCGGGAGCGTGGGTTGAGACCGAATTACGTGCTTTGTTGCGGTTCATCAGCCACCAGACAATAGCAATGACCAACACAATGACAATGACCCAAATTAACCAGTCCATGGTGGATGCCCTTCTGCTCACAGCGGTGCAGTTCGTGGTGTTCCTGACGTTACGTGCCTCCTAATGGGCTGTCCAGCGTTTGACCTGCTGTTCCACGGAACTTAATCAGTTTGCTTAGGAATGTGCGGGGGTCGGAAAATGCTGTGGAAAGGAATTCCGGCGGGTCGCCTAGGCTGGCTGAATGGACTTCAAAAGGCTGCAGATTCTGCGCGAGTTGGCAGACCGGCAAAGCGTTGGCGCAACGGCTGATGCCATGAATGTCACTGCTTCTGCTGTTTCCCAGCAATTGAAAACCCTGCAGGCGGAAATCGGTGTTGTGCTCGTTGAGAAGGTGGGCAGGGGTGTTCAGCTCACGGAGGCCGGGCACGCCATGGCCGCCGCTGCTGCAGACATCGCCACCGCCATGGCAAGGGCGGAATCCACCATCGACACCTATCGGAAGGGCTGGCAGGCGCGCGTTTCGGCGGCCTTCTTCCCCAGCGCCGCCGAGATGCTGTTGCCAGGTGTGTTGCATCGGGTCGCGGCTGTGGACGGCCTCACCTTTGACGCCCATTTCGAGGACCCGGGTACAGCCCATTTCGCACCTTTGGTGGCGGATTACGACATCGTCCTTGCCCACAGCGTGGATGGGCCGGAGGTTTTCGCTCGTCAGGGACTGATGGTGGTGCCGTTGCTGGAAGAGGCCCTGGACGTCGCGATGCCGGCCGGCCACCCCCTGTCGGCCAAGGCCGTGCTAAGTCCCGAGGACGTCGTTGACTACCCCTGGATCGGCGTTCCGGAGGGGTTCCCTTTTGACACCGTCCTTCGGCAGATTGAACTGAACGCCGGCAGGCAGGCTTCGAGGGGTCAACGGTATCCGGACCTGAGGGTGCTTGAGGCCCTCGTGGGTGCCGGCCACGGAATCTGCCTTCTCCCGCGTTATACGGCCCGGGCCAGTGCCAGACGAGGTTTGGTCCTTCGACCACTCACGGAGGTGAAAGCCAGCAGGAGCATCGTTGCCTTGTTGCGCCAGGAGGTTGCCGCGCGGGCCACCATCTCCCTTGTCGTGGACATACTCAAGGACGAGGCTGCCGCAATCGGCAGGGAACTCCACGATTCCCACCACGACACATAAAGTCCGGATCAGGTTATGACCGCAATATTCGGCTGATCATGCATAAACCGGTGGGGAACAGTACTGGCGGCCCCAAGGTACCCATAGACTTTGCTCATGAGTGACACCACCCAGATTGCGACAGACAACACGCCGGACATCAAGCCCCGCAGCCGGGTCGTGACCGACGGCATTCACGCGGCACCCGCCCGCGGGATGTTCCGCGCGGTCGGCATGGGCGACGACGACTTTGCCAAACCCCAGATTGGTGTCGCCAGTTCATGGAATGAGATCACCCCCTGCAACCTCTCCCTCAACCGCCTCGCGCAGGGTGCCAAGGAAGGCGTCCACGCCGGCGGTGGCTTCCCGATGCAGTTCGGCACCATTTCCGTTTCAGACGGCATTTCCATGGGCCATGAGGGCATGCACTTCTCGCTCGTTTCCCGCGAGGTCATTGCCGACTCCGTGGAAACCGTGATGCAGGCCGAGCGCATCGACGGCTCGGTTCTCCTGGCCGGTTGCGACAAGTCGCTTCCCGGCATGCTCATGGCCGCGGCCCGCCTGGACCTCGCCTCGGTCTTCCTCTACGCCGGCTCCATCATGCCGGGGTGGGTCAAGCTTGAGGACGGCTCGGAGAAGGAAGTTACCCTCATCGACGCTTTCGAAGCCGTCGGCGCCTGCGCCGCGGGCAAGATGAGCATGGAGGACCTTACCCGGATCGAAAAGGCCATTTGTCCCGGCGAGGGCGCCTGCGGCGGCATGTACACGGCCAACACCATGGCATGCATCGGCGAGGCCCTGGGCATGTCCCTTCCGGGGTCGGCCGCCCCACCCTCGGCAGACCGCCGTCGTGATGACTTCGCCCGGAAGTCCGGTGAAGCGGTAGTCAACCTGCTGCGCCTGGGCATCACGGCCCGCGACATCATGACCAAGAAGGCCTTCGAAAATGCCATTGCCGTCACCATGGCATTCGGTGGTTCCACCAATGCCGTGCTGCACCTCCTGGCCATTGCCCGCGAGGCGGAAGTTGAGCTGACGCTGGATGACTTCAACCGCATCGGCGACAAGATCCCGCACCTCGGGGACCTCAAGCCATTCGGCCGGTACGTCATGACTGACGTGGATAAGATCGGCGGCGTGCCCGTCATCATGAAGGCGCTGCTCGACGCCGGCCTGCTGCACGGTGACTGCCTCACCGTCACCGGCAAGACCCTTGCCGAAAACCTCGCCTCGATCAACCCGCCGGACCTTGACGGCAAGATCCTTCGCGCCTTGGACAACCCCATCCACAAGACCGGCGGCATCACCATCCTCCACGGCACCATGGCCCCGGAAGGAGCCGTGGTGAAGAGCGCCGGTTTCGACGCCGATGTCTTCGAAGGCACCGCGCGTGTGTTCGAGCGTGAGCAAGGCGCACTGAACGCGCTGGACAATGGCGAAATCCATAAGGGTGATGTTGTGGTCATCCGCTATGAAGGACCCAAGGGTGGACCCGGCATGCGGGAGATGCTGGCCATCACAGGAGCCATCAAGGGCGCGGGCCTGGGCAAGGATGTCCTCCTGCTCACGGACGGCCGTTTCTCGGGTGGTACCACGGGCCTGTGCATCGGCCACGTTGCGCCGGAAGCGGTCGACGGCGGTCCCATCGCCTTCGTGCAGGATGGCGACCGGATCCGCGTAGACATCGCGGCCCGATCGTTCGACCTCCTGGTTGACGAAGCCGAGCTTGAAGCCCGCAAGGTGGGCTGGGAGCCGCTGCCGGCCAAGTTCACCAAGGGTGTCCTGGCCAAGTACGCCAAGTTGGTCCACAGTGCCTCCACTGGGGCGTACTGCGGATAGTTCCTACCGTGGACTCCGGCTGCCATGAGACAGTCGGAGTCCGGTGGGCGGACATCGCTGTCCAAATAGTGAGATACGGTAGTGGTCAATTGACACGTATCTCACTTTGAGGGAACACTGAACGCATGATCACATTCGTTACCGTCGGCGTCGTCGTCCTTACCAAGCGCGTGGCTTAGTCCGACCGGTAACGAACTGTCACGCGCAAACCCCTCGAAGAGCCGGAAGGCTGAGGGGTTTTTTTATTCCCCTAAGCAAGACCCATCTATTGAAGATCCACTAAGGAAGAGTCCGATGAGCAAAGGATCGCCGATCAGCCCCTCGCTGATGGCTGCAAAGTCCGCTGGAGCCCACAAAGCTCCGGAAAAGGTCGACCGTACGGCTGAGGCCGTCGTCGTCGACGCTGTTGCGCCTCTCTCTCCTGTACTTGGGCCGAACACCGTTGTACCCCCAACGGTGATGTCCGGCTCGCAAGCAATTGTCCGCTCGCTCGAAGAACTCGGCGTGGACGATATTTTCGGTTTGCCCGGTGGCGCGATCCTGCCCACCTACGACCCCTTGATGGCTTCCAGCATGAATCACATCCTGGTCCGTCACGAACAGGGAGCCGGCCACGCCGCGCAAGGCTACGCCATGGTCACTGGACGGGTTGGCGTTTGCATCGCTACCTCGGGCCCCGGTGCCACCAACCTCGTTACCGCCATCATGGACGCCCACATGGACTCCGTGCCGATGGTGGCCATTACCGGCCAGGTCTCCAGCGGAGTCATCGGTACCGATGCCTTCCAGGAAGCGGACATCGTGGGTATCACGATGCCCATCACCAAGCACTCTTTCCTCGTGACGGACCCCAACGACATTCCGCACGTCATGGCAGAAGCTTTCCACCTCGCATCCACGGGCCGTCCCGGTCCTGTGCTGGTAGACATTGCCAAGGACGCCCAGGTGGGCCAGATGACGTTCTCCTGGCCGCCGAAGGTTGACCTGCCGGGCTACCGTCCAGTGGTCCGCGGCCACAATAAGCAGGTCCGCGAAGCTGCCAAGTTGATCGCCGCAGCAAGCAAGCCGGTCCTGTACGTGGGCGGCGGCGTAGTCAAGGGCCACGCCTCGGCCGAGCTGATGGAACTCGCGCTGGCTACCGGCGCCCCTGTGGTCACCACGTTGATGGCACGTGGCGCATTCCCTGATTCCCATCCCCAGCACGTTGGCATGCCCGGCATGCACGGCTCAGTATCCGCCGTGACTGCCTTGCAGCAGGCCGACTTGCTGATCACCCTTGGTGCCCGGTTTGATGACCGGGTCACGGGTGTATTGAAGACCTTCGCCCCCTTCGCCAAGGTCATCCACGCAGATATTGATCCCGCGGAAATTTCCAAGAACCGTACAGCCGATGTCCCGATTGTTGGCTCGGTCAAGGAAATCATTCCGGAGCTCACCGAAGCCGTAAAAACGCAGTTTGAACTCAGCGGGACCCCGGACCTGGATTCCTGGTGGGCCTTCCTGGGCAACCTGCGGGACACATATCCGCTGGGTTGGACGGAGCCTGAAGACGGGCTCACGGCTCCGCAGCGCGTGATCAAGCGCATCGGTGAGCTCACCGGTCCCGAAGGCATCTACGTTGCCGGCGTCGGCCAGCACCAGATGTGGGCCGCCCAGTTCATCAAGTACGAACGGCCCCACGCCTGGCTGAATTCAGGTGGCGCAGGAACCATGGGATACTCGGTTCCGGCAGCCATGGGTGCCAAAGTCGGCGAACCGGACCGCGTGGTCTGGGCCATCGACGGTGACGGCTGCTTCCAGATGACCAATCAGGAACTGGCCACCTGTGCCATCAACAACATCCCCATCAAGGTGGCCATCATCAATAACTCCTCGCTGGGCATGGTCCGCCAATGGCAGACGTTGTTCTACGAGGGCCGCTACTCGAACACGGACCTGAACACAGGCCATGACACCATCCGGATTCCGGACTTCGTGAAACTGGCCGATGCCTACGGTTGCGCCGCACTGCGGTGTGAGCGTGACGAAGACATCGACGCCACCATCCAGAAGGCCCTCGAGATCAATGACCGCCCGGTGGTCATCGACTTCGTCGTCAGCCCCAACTCGATGGTGTGGCCCATGGTGCCTTCGGGCGTCAGCAATGACCAGATCCAGGTTGCCCGCAACATGACCCCGGAATGGGAAGAGGAGGACTAGGCATGACCCGCCACACACTGTCCGTTCTGGTAGAAGACAAGCCCGGCGTGCTGACCCGCGTGGCCAGCCTCTTCGCCCGGCGCGCATTCAATATCAATTCCCTGGCTGTGGGACCCACCGAAGTCCCCGGCATGTCCCGCATGACGGTTGTCGTCGACGCCGACGGCGACCTCATTGAGCAGGTCACCAAGCAGCTCAACAAGTTGGTCAACGTGATCAAGATTGTGGAGCTGACTTCAGAATCTTCCGTACAACGCGACCACATCCTGGTCAAGGTACGTGCGGATGCCGCGACACGCCTGCAGGTTACCCAAGCTGCAGACTTGTTCCGTGCCGCCGTCGTCGACGTGTCCACCGACTCGTTGGTGATTGAGGCAACCGGTACCCCCGAGAAGCTCGCTGCACTGCTCTCAGTGCTCGAGCCGTTCGGCATCCGTGAAATCGTGCAGTCCGGCACCTTGGCCGTTGGACGGGGATCCCGCTCCATGAGTGACAGGGCGCTCCGCTCCGCGTGAGCAGTGCGTCCAGTACCGCAGCACCACAATCAATATCTAAGAAAACCACTCAAGAGGAGTTACGCAAGTGACTGAAATGTTCTATGACGACGACGCAGACCTGTCGATCATCCAGGGCCGCAAGGTAGCCATCGTTGGCTACGGTTCCCAGGGCCACGCCCACGCGCTCAACCTGCGCGATTCCGGCGTCGAGGTTGTTATCGCACTGAAGGACGGCTCCAAGTCGGCCGCCAAGGCAGAGGATGCAGGCTTCACGGTCAAGAACGTTGCGGACGCTGCCGAATGGGCAGACGTCATCATGATCCTGGCACCGGACCAGCACCAGCGCTCGATCTTCAACGATTCCATCAAGGACAAGCTGACCGAGGGCAAGGCGCTTGCCTTTGCACACGGCTTCAACATCCGCTTCGGCTACATCGAGGCTCCGGCCGGCGTTGACGTCATCCTGATCGCTCCGAAGGCTCCGGGCCACACCGTGCGCCGCGAATTCGAAGCCGGCCGCGGTATCCCGGACATCATCGCTGTTGAGCAGGACGCTTCCGGTTCCGCATGGGACCTGGCGAAGTCCTACGCCAAGGCCATCGGCGGCACCCGCGCCGGCGTCATCAAGACCACCTTCACCGAAGAGACCGAAACCGACCTCTTCGGCGAGCAGTCCGTCCTTTGCGGCGGCGTTTCCCAGCTCGTCCAGTACGGCTTCGAAACCCTGACCGAAGCCGGCTACCAGCCGCAGATCGCCTACTTCGAGGTTCTCCACGAGCTCAAGCTCATTGTGGACCTCATGTGGGAGGGTGGCATCGCCAAGCAGCGCTGGAGCGTTTCCGACACCGCTGAGTACGGCGACTACGTCTCCGGCCCGCGCGTCATCACCCCCGAGGTGAAGGAAAACATGAAGGCTGTCCTCGCGGACATCCAGAGCGGCGCGTTCGCCAAGCGCTTCATCGACGATCAGGACAACGGCGGCGCCGAGTTCAAGGAACTGCGTGCCAAGGCAGAGCAGCACCCCATCGAAGAGGTCGGCCGCGAACTGCGCTCCCTCTTCTCCTGGCAGCAGCAGGACGCCGACTACGTTGAAGGTTCCGCAGCCCGCTGATCCTTGGGAGCATGAGCCCAGTGGCGCATGCCCTGCACGACGCCCGTCCGGCCAACACAGCCGGGCGGGCGTCGCCGTTTTACCCGTCGTTTCTCCACCGAATAGCCCAGCCACCCTGGCTGTGAACTTCTTCACAACAGCTACCGGTCCGGCCGTAACATCCCTCGCCGGCAACGGAATCCCCGCCCGGATTCGATATTCTGGGCTGGTCCCGGCGCCGTGCCCGGGCCACGCATCCGCTCCTTGTCCAGTTCTGTCCCAAAGTTGTCCAAAGTAAGGTGCCACCCCGTGTCAGCCAGCAAACCCGTCGTCCTCCTCGCAGAGGAACTTTCGCCCGCCACAGTCGAGGCATTGGGCCCGGACTTTGAAATCCGACAGACCGACGGCGCCGACCGTTCCCAGCTGCTGTCCGCAATCGCCGACGTCGATGCCATCCTGGTTCGTTCGGCCACGCAGGTGGACGCCGAAGCCATTGCTGCGGCCAAGAACCTCAAGGTCATCGCCCGTGCAGGCGTCGGACTGGACAACGTGGACATCAAGTCCGCCACGCAGGCCGGCGTCATGGTGGTCAACGCCCCCACGTCCAACATCGTCTCGGCCGCAGAACTCACCGTGGGCCACATCCTGAGCCTGGCCCGCCACATCCCGCAGGCCAGCTCCGCGCTGAAGAACGGCGAGTGGAAGCGCTCCAAGTACACCGGCATCGAGCTCTTCGAGAAGAAGATCGGCATCATCGGCCTGGGCCGCATCGGCGCCTTGGTGGCAGCGCGCCTGCAGGGCTTCGAAACCGAGATTCTTGCCTACGACCCCTACATCACGGCGGCCCGCGCGGCCCAGTTGGGCGTCAAGCTGGTAACGCTGGATGAACTTCTGCAGAATTCCGACTTCATCACCATCCATATGCCCAAGACGCCGGAGACGGTGGGCATGCTGGGCGCTGACGCATTCCGCAAGATGAAGGAATCTGCGTACGTCATCAACGTTGCCCGTGGCGGTTTGGTGGACGAAGAGGCTCTCTATGTTGCGCTGAAGGAAGGCCAGATTGCCGGTGCCGGCGTGGATGTCTTCGTCAAGGAGCCGAGCACCGACCTCCCGTTCTTCGAGCTGGACAACGTCATTGTCACCCCGCACCTTGGAGCGTCCACCGACGAAGCCCAGGAGAAGGCTGGCGTCTCTGTTGCCAAGTCGGTCCGCCTGGCGCTTGCCGGCGAACTTGTTCCGGACGCAGTCAACGTTGCCGGCGGCGTCATCGCCCCCGACGTGCGCCCGGGCATCCCGCTGATCGAAAAGCTGGGCCGGATCTTCACTGCGCTGACCCACGCATCCTTGACGCAGATCGACGTCGAGGTCGCTGGCGAAATTGCGGCACTGGACGTCAAGGTTCTTGAACTGGCCGCACTGAAGGGCGTATTCGCCGACGTCGTCACCGAGCAGGTCTCCTACGTGAACGCTCCGGTCATCGCCGAACAGCGCGGCATCAACACCCGCCTCATCACCACTCCCGACGCTGAGGACTACCGCAACGTCCTGACCATCCGTGGCGCACTCAGCGATGGTTCCCAGATCTCTGTTGCCGGTACCCTTACGGGTCCCAAGCAGGTGGAGAAGCTGGTGGGCGTCAACGGATACGACGTCGAAATCCCCATCAGCGAGCACTTGGTTGTTGTGGCCTACGCAGACCGTCCCGGCGTGATCGGTACCATCGGACACATCCTGGGCATGAACAACATCAACATCGGCGGCATGCAGGTGGCCCGCCAGACTGAAGGCGGCCAGGTTCTTGCGCTCCTGACCATCGACAGTTCAGTCCCGCAGCAGGTCCTGGAGGCCATCAAGGCCGGTATCGGCGCAGACATGGTCCGGGAAGTGGACCTGGAGGACTAGGACTGGATCTGATTTCCACCCGCTAAGTTCGCGTGCCGGCGACACACCTTTGGCACGCAGGAGTGGCCGGTCTGCTTACAATGGCTGAGTCCGTGATTCGGACCCGGCAGCAGGCCGGCCACAACTTTTGCACATACAGCCCGGTATTCCCTTGTGTCTTTTGAGGAAACACGGACTCTGTGTGCGCGCCCGCAATCAAGGTCTCAGGGAGCCCAATGAACGCCGTCCAAAGGTTCATCAGAAGCCGTGTGCTGCTGCTGACCGCGGCCATTTTGATCGTCGCTATGTGCTTGTCAGTCCTCGTCCAAAGCCAGTCGCAGGCTGCTTTGAACCGGACAGTGGACGAGAACTCGCGGGGTCTCTACGACATCCTGGTCCAGGCCAAGCCTGACCAGGCCCAAGACGGCGACGGCGGTGCCCTGATCCAGCCGGAAATCGCCAACGGCCAGGGCGGCATCAGCTTTGAGCAGCTGGAGAAGATCCGGACCATGGGCCAGACAGCCGTGGCCGCACCCATCAGCCTCGTCTCCCGCGTATCGCAGAACCTGGAGGCTCCCCGCCTCAATGCCATGGACTACCTCGGGTACAACGCCGGCCTTGCCGGAGCTGTGACAGCAGGGGATCCTTCCGCCATGGATTCCAGCAAGTGGCCTGCTGCGGAATCGGTGTTGTCCGATAGCCCCAAGAAGTACCGTTTGACCGCCTCGGCTACGAGCTCTGACGGAGTTAACCAGCAGACGCTGTTCAAGACCAGCGCCGAGGGCACCTTGGGCAAGGGCCGCTTGGTCCAGGAGCAGGCTGCGGGCGGCACCAACGTCAGGATTGCCGGCGCTGATGGCGAGACCGGCATCAAGTTCCCCGCTCCAGCCCTTGGCTCTGAGCACAACCTCTTCAATCTCTCCGTGGCACTGCCCCTGGCCCCTGAGGTGACTGAGTCCGTCGTCGCAGTGGACCCGGCCGCTGAGAGGGCGCTGCTGGGCTCCGCAGGCGACTTCCTGGCTCCGCTTGAGAAGGCTCCGCCGGCCGATGCCCGTGATGCGGGTGCCATCGGGCGCCACTTCGAGAGCCTGTTCACTACAGGCCTGAGCATGGACCAGCTGGAAGAAGGACCGGACTTCCTGGGCGTCAAGCTCAAGTACTGGGCGCCGCTGATGACGCAGTACCAGCAGGCCAAACGTGACGGTTTGCTGACCGATGATTCCCAGGCCATTCCGCTGATTGTCCGCTCGGGCACATCCCTTGACCTGCAGTACTCGGTGAAAATCGAGGAACTTGACGCAAGCGGCAAGGTGGTCAACGAGGTAGGCACCGTAACGCGCTCCTTGGACAAGGACTACCTTCCGTTCGTCTCCAAGTCCCCGTTCGCCCTCGAATGGCCGGGATCCACGGACCACAGCAAGCTTCTGGGGAGCACAGCCTCCTTCAGCCAGGGACTGTACAACCCGGCTACGTGGAGCACGGCATTTGCTGCGGCGCCCCAGTACAAGGAAGGCGACGAGGCCTCCAACGGAGCATCTGAGAAGAGCGCGACGCCGGGGGACTGGGTCACTGTCAACCGCTTGCCCGAGAAGTCGTCCTTCGGCGCGGCTGTGGACCAGACCCAACGCAAGCCGGTTGACGAGCGTTCCTACCGGGAAGACCTGGAAACGGGCAAGAAGCCGGCCGCGCCGCTGCCCATGGTGTACGGCACCTTCGACCCGGCCGATGTCCAGTCCGCAGCCGGGGACGTCAACAAGTTGCCCCTTGGCGGCTACGATCCCACTCCCATGACGCTCAGCAAGGACGCTGAAGGTAAAGACGTCGAAGGCACGGAACTGAAGCCCTCCCTGAGTGCAACAGGCCTGGTCAGCCAGTCCGCCGGTGCCATCACCGATTACTACGGTCTCGCAGCAGCGCGGGGTTACGACACCAACGCCGACGTCATTGACGCCATCCGGGTCAAGGCATCCGCCACCGGCAACTGGAAGACGGCGCAGCCGGAGGTGGAGAAGCTTGCGACGCAAATCCGCGAGCTCGGCCTCGAAGCCACTGTCGTGGCCGGTTCCGCACGTGAAGACGCCAACATCTTCGTCCCCGGGTACAGCAAGGACGACGCCGGCAAGGAGTCGCCGCTGGGTACTGTCCAGCAGTCGTGGGTCCGCCAGGATGCGGCCGACGCAGTTTCCGGTTCCCTGACCGGTACCAACATCACTTTGCTCTTCCTGACGCTTCTTGGCGCGACGCTCCTGACAGGCGCGTCCACAGTGAGCTACATCCGGCAGCGCCGGAGCGAAGCCGGAATTCTCCGGGCGATGGGTTGGACGCAGAAACGCATCCGATCCTGGGTCCTTGAGGAGTTTGCCGTCGGTGCCGCAGCCCTTGCTGCAGCAGGCGTCATTCTCAGCCTGCTGAGCTGGAACCTCGCCACGGTCATCGTGTCAGTGACCATGCTGGTCATCTACGTCGGTGCAGCGCTGCTGGCCGCCCAGCAGTTGCGTCATCGCGTGGTGATTGATCAGGAACCGCAGCTCGATGACCGCCTCGTGACAGTGGACTCGCCGCTGACATTCGCCAACAGGCAACTGACCACCAACAGGTTCAACTCGATTTCGCTGGCAGTGGCAGTGGGCGTGTTCGGTGCTGCAGTGGGTGCGTTGATCGCCTTGCTGATCGACATCCCCCGGGCAGCAGGAGCCAGTGCCTTGAGTGGGCTGGCCGCTGCGAGCATTGCCCTGCCGAGCGTCATCCTGGCCATCTTCGGCGTGGTTGTCGGCTTGCTGCTGACGCTGGTCACCGGGCGTTTCGAACTCCACGCCAAGCGGGAATACCTCGGTACCCTGCGGGCCATGGGCTGGAACCCGGACATGCTTGGACAGGTCCGCTTCTTTGAAAACGCACTGGTAGGCACCGTGGCTCTTCCCCTGGGTGTCCTGGGCGCCCTCGGGCTGGGACTGCTCCTGGCACCCTACGCGGCTCTCTGGGCCGGACTGGCCGGTCTGCTGGCCGTAATTTGCTGGATTCCGATTGCAACGAAAGTAGTCAAATGACTGACAACCTCAACCCCGAGCTGACGGCCACCCCGGAGTCCACGGACGAGTCGCTGCAAACCCGCGCCAACACCATTGTGAAGGCCGCGGACCACGCTACTCCCTTGGAACTGAGCCGGGTCACCATCCACTACGGTGGCGACAAGGGCGGTGCTGAGGAAGTCGACGTCGTCGATGACTTCAACCTCACGCTGCACGCCGGCGAGATGCACTGCATCGCCGGCCGAAGCGGCTCCGGAAAGACCAGCATCCTGACCGTGAGCGCCGGATTGACGCTTCCGACGTCGGGCAAGGTCTTTTGGGAAGGCCTGCCGCTGGACACCATGGGTGACGACGAGATCGCAGACCGTCGCCGTGCACTCATCGGCTACGTGGACCAGGGTGGCGCTTTGATCGACGGCATGAGTGCCCTGGAAAACGTCTTGCTTCCCGCCGTGCCGGATGGGGAAGTGGAACAGCGGACGGAGATGGCCAAGGACCTCCTGGACCTGGTGGGCCTCGGGCGACGCATGCGTCACCGTCCCGCCCAGCTCTCCGGCGGTGAGCGCCAGCGTGTGGCCATTGCCCGCGCCCTGATCCTTGGTACCCGCGTGCTGGTAGTGGATGAGCCCACTGCGAGCCTCGACCGGGCCGCAGCCAACCGCATCATCGGAATCCTGAAGGACACCACCAGCGATGGCATCGCTGTCCTGGTGGCCTCCCACGACCACGAGCTGGTACGGCTCAGCGATACGCTGACCGAACTTAACTAAAGCTATTTCATCCCAAAAAAAGGTAACTTCTTAGAGTGACGTCTCCAGAGAAATCCCCGTTCTACATCACCACCGCAATCAGCTACCCCAATGGCGTACCGCACATCGGCCACGCCTACGAGGTCATTGCGACTGATGCGATGGCGCGCTTCAAGCGCCTGGACGGTCATGAAGTGTTCTTCATGACCGGGACGGACGAGCACGGACTCAAGATGCAGCAGTCGGCCGAGAAGGAAGGCATCACTGCCAAGCAACTCGCGGACCGCAACTCGGCTGCGTTCAAGCAGATGAGCCAGGACCTGGGGATCTCACACGACCGCTTTATCCGCACCACCGACCAGGACCACTACGCCGCCTCGCAGGCCATTTGGAAGAAGATGGAAGCCAACGGCGACATCTACCTGTCCAAGTACGAGGGCTGGTACTCCGTCCGTGACGAGGCGTACTACGTCGAGGACGACACCGTAGTGAAGGAAGACGGTCTCCGTTACTCCAAGGAGACGGACACCTTGGTGACCTGGACGGCTGAGGAAAGCTACTTCTTCCGGCTCTCCAACTACCAGGACAAGCTCCTTGCCCTGTACGAAGAACAGCCTGAGTTCGGTGCGCCGCAGTCCCGCTTCAACGAGGTCATCAGCTTCGTCAAGCGCGGGCTCGAGGACCTGTCCATCAGCCGCACCACTTTCGACTGGGGTGTTCCGGTTCCGGGCGATGAGAAGCACGTCATGTATGTGTGGGTTGACGCCCTGACCAACTACCTGACGGGCGTGGGTTACCCGGACGTTGAGTCTGAGTCCTTCAAGAAATTCTGGCCGGCCGACGTTCACGTCATTGGCAAGGATATTTCACGCTTCCACGCGATCTACTGGCCCGCGTTCCTCATGAGCGCCGGCCTTGAATTGCCCCAGCGCGTCATGATCCACGGCTTCCTCACCAACAACGGTGTGAAGATGTCCAAGTCCTTGGGCAACGTGGTGGCACCGCAGGATTTCGTTGCCCAGTATGGTTTGGACCAGTGCCGCTACTTCTTCCTCCGCGAAGTCCCCTTCGGCGCGGACGGCAACTACAACCATGAAGCCATCGTGGGCCGCATGAACTCGGACCTGGCCAACAACTTCGGCAATCTTGCCCAACGTTCGTTGTCCATGGTGGCGAAGAACTGCGAGGGAACAGTTCCAGTGCCCGGGGAGTTCACGGCAGAAGACAAGGCATTGCTGGCGCAGGCAGGGGAGTTGCTGACGACTGCCCGTGCCGCGTTCGACAAGCAGGAGTTCAGCCGTGCCCTTGAGGCCATCTGGACAGTGCTGGGTGACACGAATGCGTACTTCGCCGATCAGGCGCCATGGGTGCTTCGCAAGACCGACGTCGAGCGCATGAACACGGTCCTTTACGTCACGTTGGAAGTAGTCCGGATTGTGGCGATCCTCGCCCAGCCGGTCATGCCGTCGTCGTCGGCCAAGCTGCTTGGAGTCCTGGGCCAGTCCGAAGGCGAAGCCCGGCAGTTCGCCGCCATCGCGACTCCGATCGTGGCGGGAACGCAGTTGCCGGCCCCCGCGCCGGTCTTCCCGAGGTACGAGGAACCCGTCGAAGCTTAAGGCTCAGGGCGCTCTCTCACTGCCTGCAGTCAAACGCGAAACGCTCTCTCACTTCCCGGCCGTATGACCGTTGGAAGTGAGAGAGCGTTTCTCTTTAAGCCGGATGAGGTGGGAGGGCGTGCGGGCCCTACGCGGTGGCCAACCCCTCAACCGGAGACAGACGTGCAGCGCGTCGGGCCGGGATCACGGATGCGAGGAGTCCGGCCACCACGGCCACCCCAAAGACCGCCGCCAGCTGCAGCCACGGCACGGCGGGCACAACTGTCGCCACGCCGCCCAGGGTTGCCTGCGCCCCCAGCCATCCGTAGACGACGCCCATGCCCGCACCCATGATGGCGGCCACGCCTGCTACGAGCACTGCCTCGATGGCCAGCATTCCGCGCAGCTGGCCCTTGGTGAGTCCCAGCGCCCTGAGGAGCGAGTTCTCCCTGGTCCGTTCAAGGACCGAAAGCGATAACGTGTTGGCCACGCCGATCAACGCGATCACCACCGCGACACCAAGCAGCCCGGTGACCACCAGCAGGAGCACGTCAATGATGCTGTTGAACGTCACCCGCTCGATCGCGGCCCCGCTGACAGTACGCTCCTGAACGCCCAAGGCTGCTGCGACTTCCTTCTGGATAGCCTGCACCCGGTCCGTGGACACAGTATCGTCCAGTTTCACCCACACCATGGCAGGGGTTTCCGGCAACGGGGCGGCGGAGATGCTGGTGCTTTCTACGAAGGCCGGGACGTGGCGGGTCCGCAAAACCTTCGCGTCGAGTGAAACGCTGCCGGCCGCCGTCGTGATCGTGGCGGGCCCCTTCGGAGAATCTTCAGGAAGGTACACGGTGCCCGGGGCCGGCTTCAGGTTGTTGTCGCGGAGCACGGATGCAGCATCAGCGGCGGAGAGGCCGTAGATCGTCGTGCCGCCGTCAGGGGTGGTGGTGTCGCTCAGTGTTCCCACAGGCTGGAGCAGGACCGCGGCGCTGACGCCGTCGAGGGTCCTGATCCTTTCCAAAGCCTGGTTGGGCTCGCCCGAGCCGTCCACTGCTGTCTGCGTGGACAGGTCCACGGGATAGTTCTCTGCCAAGGTGTCGTTGAACGCCTGCCTCGAGGTCGCTGCACCGGTCATCATCAGGGACACAAGCGTGACGCCGATCAGAAGCGCAGCCGCGGTAGCCGAGGTCCGAGCGGGGTTGCGGGTGGCGTTGACGGCGGCAAGCTTGCCCGGGACGCCAGCCGGAGCGGCCAGGCGACCGGCCACTGCAACGACTGTGGGGATGAATAGGGTGGAGCAGAGCAGGATCCCTACGAACGAGGCGGCACCACCCAGCAGTGCCACCCCCAGTGACACGTTCACGCTGCCGTACACCAGCAGCGCGGTTCCTCCGGCCAAGGCCACCAGGCCCAGGACCAGCCGGACCTTTCCGCGTTTGTTCCGGACGGAGGCGTCATCGCTGGGCCGCAAGGCGGCAAGGGGTGCGACGGCGGTGGCCGCCTTGGCGGGCACCAGCGCAGCGACTACGGTCAACAATGTTCCGGCAACAAGGCCGGCAACAATAGCCGAGGGCGGTACAGCCAACGTCGCGAAGGCCTGCTCAGGCTGGGACCTTGCCCATGCAATCAACCCGGTCATCAGGCCGGTCGCGGCAAGGACGCCCAGCACCGAGGAAAGGAAGCCGACCACCAGGGCCTCAAGCATGACTGATCCGCGGATCTGTGCCCGGCCGGCGCCGAGGCACCGCAGGAGTGCCAGCTCCCTGGTCCGTTGGGCCACCAGCACGGAGAAAGTATTGGCCACCACCAACGTCGAGACAAGGATGGCTACGCCGGCGAACGCAAGCAGCACCACGGTCAGTTGGTCCTGTCCTGCGCTGAGCATGGCCACCGTGGACGTAACCTTCTCCTGTGCCGTTTCCAGCACGGGCTCAACGGCCCCCGCAGCTTCCATTCGATGGGTGATGTACTCCTTGGCGGCGGCGACATCCTCCCCGGACTTGAGCGAGAACTGCACCCCGGTGAACCCGGCCCCGGCATCCTGGACCGCGTTGAGGACCGATTCGGACGCTACCAACTGCGCCGCCGATGATGAGAAGGGATCATTCGTGGCCTGGGTCAGGCCCGTGATGGTCACTGTGGCATTCTTGACAGGTCCGGGCCCGTGCAGCTCGAGTGTGCTCCCAACGGCGAGGCCCAGATGTTCAGCCGTCTTGACGTCAATAACAGCCTCCGAAGCCTTGACCGGCATGGATCCGGACGACAGGACCGCGCCTTCAAGCGACGCGGGGGCTGCATTTCGCAGCCGCCCGTATTGCTCGCCGCCGCCGGCCTCGAACGTGACATAAGTGGAACGTTCGGCGTAGCTATCATCCACTGCGGGGGAGGACGCGGCTGCATCCACTGCGGCCTGGGTGAACGCTTCACCGTTCTTTGACGTAGCAACGAGGTCAGCGTTGCGATAGGCCTCTCCTATGCTGGCGCCCAGGGACGCATTCGTGCTTGCACCCACCATCAGCGTGGCGGAGAGGAACATCACGGACAGCATCACAGCCAGTCCGATGGCGACGAACCGCCGGAAATGCGTCGTCACTTGGGAAAGGGCAACACGCAACATGCCTCAGGCCCCCAACTTGCCGAGGGCGGCCAGGACGGAATCTGCCGTCGGATCGTGAATCTCGCCCACCAGGCCGCCGTCGCTCATCAACACCACGCGGTCGGCGTAGCTGGCGGCCACGGGATCGTGGGTGACCATGATGATGGTTTGGCCCATTTCCTGGCTGCTTCGACGGAGCAGCGCAAGGACTTCGCCGCCGGCCTTGGAATCGAGGTTGCCGGTGGGCTCATCGCCAAACACGACGTCGGGACGCGTCAGCAGCGCGCGGGCTACGGCCACGCGCTGCTGCTGACCCCCGGAAAGCTCATGGGGTCGGTGCTTCAGGCGGTCCTTCAGGCCGAGGGTACTGACAACGGTATCCAGCCATCCGGCGTCGGCGGTGGTTCCCGCCAAGGCAAGCGGAAGCGTGATGTTCTGCTCGGCCGTCAAGGTGGGCACCAAGTTGAACGCCTGGAAGACGAAGCCGATCCGCTCCCGGCGAAGGGCGGTGAGCTGGCGATCGTTCAGCCCCGTCAAATCCGTGCCGCCCAGCACAATCCGTCCGGAATCCGCGGTATCAAGCCCGGCGAGGCAATGCATCAGGGTGGACTTTCCCGAACCGGAGGGCCCCATGATCGCGGTGAACTTCCCGGCATCGAAGCTCACCGACACTTCGTTCAGGGCCGTCACGCGGGTATCGGCCCGTCCGTAACTCTTGGACAGGGTGAAGGCCTCGACGGCGGGACGCGCCTGGTCGGCGTCCGATCCCGTGGGGTGGTCGGTTCCTGACGGGTGGGGGAGAGGCGTGAATGTTGTCATGGTTCCACGCTATGTTTTGGTGCGTCGCGCCGGGATCGGGCCTGGGGTCCATTATCTGGCAGGGGTGCTCATACCGTGGTCTGAGCTCTCAGATCCCCGGCGCCACAATCCCTGTCTCGTACGCAATCACCACTACCTGCACACGGTCCCGGGCGCCAAGCTTGGCCAGGATGTGGCCCACATGGGTCTTCACTGTTGCCTCGGATAGGAAAAGGCCCGCCGCAATCTCGGGATTCGACTGTCCCTGCGCGATCAGTTGGAACACTTCACGCTCGCGGGTCGTCAGCCGCTCTACGGCAGCGGCGTGCTCGCTCTGTTCAGGGGTCTGCGTCCGCAGCAGCGGCGCCACATGGTCAAGCAAACGCCGGGTGGTGGAGGGAGCGATCACGGCGTCCCCACGGTAAACGGTCCGGATTGCTTCAAGGAGTTCTTCGGGTGGCGCATCCTTCAGGAGGAATCCGCTGGCGCCGGCCTGGATAGCAGCCAGGGCGTACTCATCGAGATCGAACGTGGTCAGGACGACGATTTTGATGTCCGCGCGTTGGGATCCAGAAGGTTGCGCCGCTGCCTGCTCCAGGATGCGGCGGGTTGCCTCGATGCCATCCATCCCGGGCATACGAACATCCATCAGGACCACATCGGCAGCGGTGGCGGCAAGGGCCTGGACAGCCTCGATCCCGTTTCCCGCCTCGGCGACCACTTCAAGGTCGGGCTGTGAATTGATCAGCATGCCAAAGCCCGAACGGACCAAATGCTGGTCATCAACGAGTGCGACCCTGATGGGCGCAGGAACTTCTGGCATGGCTTAGGCCTCCGAGTAGGGGATAAAAGCGGACACACGGAAACCGCCGCCCTGTTCCGGACCTGCGGTCAAGGAACCATCGTAGAGGGAGACCCGCTCTCCCATTCCCCGCAAGCCGTTGCCGCCACCGGCTGCTGGCGGATCCGCAGCGGCGCCGCGGCCGTCGTCGACGATATCCAGTTGAAGTCCACGTGCCTGCCATGTCAGGGTGACGCCCGCCGTCGCCCTCGGTCCAGCATGCTTCATGACGTTGGTGAGGGCCTCCTGGATGATCCGGTAGGCAGTGAGTTCCGCGCCAGCGGGGAGGGCCCGGCGGGGGACACCACTCTGTTCGAAAGCCACCTGCAAGGTAGCGGCTCGGAAGCCGAGGAGCAGTTCGTCCAGGTCGGACAGCCGGGGTTGCGGGCGCGTGGGGGAGTCGTCATCGGAGCGGAGGACTCCCAGGAGCCGTCGCATCTCACCCAGCGAGTCCCTGCCTGTCGCGGCAATGGTTGCCAGTGCTTCGGTAGCGAGCTCGGGCTTCGCGGCGGCTGCATAACGGGCGCCGTCCGCCTGGGTGATGATCACTGAGAGTGAGTGGGCCACGATGTCGTGCATTTCCCGGGCGATATGGGAGCGTTCGTCGGCGGCGGCCAGTTTCCGCTCCTGGACCTGTTCCACTTCCATCCGCCGTGTCCGGTCCTCGAGGGCCTGGAGTTGGAGCCGGCGTACCCGGGTCAGATCGCCCAGGGTCCAGCTCACCAGGACCAGCATCCAAATCAGGACCGTGTAGAGCGCTCCGATGGTGAGCCCCATGATCCCCGACTCGGCAGTACTGGAGTATTCGCGAGTAGTCAGCATGATGCCACCCAGCATGCCGGCCACCAGCACCGTGCGGCTCGCCCAGGCCGGCCCGTAGGCTGCGGTTGCATAGATGACAAGCGGGACTGCGATCTGGCCCGCCACCGGTTCGGCGCCTACTGCCCACTGAATAAGGCATACAAGAATGACGACGCCGGCCGCCACGGCCGGGCGCGTCCGCCGCCAGGCCAGCGGAAGCAGGAGGCTGCACGAAAGGACAAAGAGCCCGGGCCGGGAGGCGAGCAGGTAGACCGGACCGAAAAGGAGTATCAGCAGCGAGGTGGCCGTCATATCCACTGTGAAGCGGTTGATGCGGAACCATTCGTAAACTGCGTGCCTTCTATCCACGCTTAGACTCTATGCGCTTGTTCCCTGCCCGGACATCATGCCGTGGTCTGACTTCGCGCTGTTGCGTGTTCGCAGAATGAGACGATTTTGACCAGCATGTGGATTGCTTGGCTAGATAGAGCTATGAGTGCAACGTCCATCAATCTCGCTGTCATCCCTGGCGACGGCATTGGCCCAGAGGTCATCGCCGAAGCCGTCAAGGTCCTCGAAAAGGCTGTCGCCGTGGAGGGCGTCGCCCTTGAGCTGACCAACTACAAGCTCGGTGCCCAGCACTGGCTGGAGACTGGCGAGACCCTTCCGGACGAGGTCCTGGCGGACCTGCGCACGCGCGACGCCATTCTTTTCGGCGCAGTGGGTGCGGCCCCCGGCGATACGCGAATCCCCTCCGGCATCATCGAACGCGAGATGCTGCTCAAGCTCCGCTTCAGCCTGGACCACTACGTGAACCTGCGCCCGTCCCGTCTGTACGGAACGGTCGGCAGCCCTTTGGCGAACCCCGGCACCATCGACTTCATCGTGGTCCGCGAAGGTACCGAGGGTCCTTATGTCGGCAACGGCGGCACGCTGCGTGGCGGCACCCCGCACGAGGTTGCAACCGAGGTTTCGCTCAATACCGCCCATGGCGTTGAGCGCGTGGTGCGCGATGCGTTCCGCCGCGCCAGCGAGCGTCCGCGCAAGCACGTCACACTCGTCCATAAGCACAATGTCCTGGTTTACGCCGGGCACCTGTGGAAGCGGACCGTCGAGGCCGTGGCCCAGGAATTCCCCGAGGTCACCCACGATTACCTGCACATCGATGCTGCCACCATTTTCATGGTGACCGACCCCTCCCGCTTTGATGTCATCGTCACCGACAACCTGTTCGGCGACATCCTTACCGACCTCGCTGCTGCCATTACCGGTGGCATCGGCCTGGCGGCATCGGGCAATATCAACATGGACCGCACAGCGCCGTCCATGTTTGAACCCGTCCACGGCTCCGCTCCGGACATCGCCGGTCAGCAGAAAGCCGATCCCACCGCGGCCATCCTCTCCGCAGTGCTTCTCCTGGACCACCTTGGCTACACCACGGCGGCCCGCAAGATCGAGGCGGCAGTGATCGCCGACGTCGAGAGCCGCACCGGCGAGCCACGCAGCACAGCTGCCATTGGCGACGCTATCGCGGCCGCACTTTAGGCCCAATTCTCAGGCGTAAGCTTGTCTTGAATTATTTACCTGCTTCCCTGGTCCATCGCTGAACCACACCCTTTGGGACCCGGTTCACCCTGCCAGGTAGCTGACTGTGGAGGAAACATGACTCAGACTGCCCATGGCGTCGAATTCAGCCAGCAGCTTTCGGAAACACCGAAATCTGCTGAGGAGCGTGCAGCCGTCCTGGCGAACCCAGGCTTCGGCGACTACTTCACCGACCACACCGCCGTCGTCGACTACAAAGTTGACGCCGATGGCAATGGCGGTTGGCAGAATGCCCGGATCGAGCCTTACGGACCCATTTCCCTGGACCCCTCGGCTGCTGTCCTGCATTACGGCCAGGAAATCTTCGAGGGCCTCAAGGCCTACCGCCACGCTGACGGCTCCGTCTGGACGTTCCGCCCCGAAGCCAACGCTGCGCGCCTGAACAAGTCGGCCCGCCGCCTTGCCCTTCCGGAACTTCCGGAGGAGTACTTCCTCGGCGCCATCCGCGAACTCGTGCAGGCTGACAAGGGATGGGTTCCTTCCGGCGACGGCGAAGCCCTTTACCTGCGTCCGTTCATGATCGCTACCGAGGCGTTCCTGGGTGTGCGTGCCGCCCGCGAAGTATCCTTCCGCGTCATCGCTTCTCCCGCCGGCAACTACTTCGGCGGCGAACTCAAGCCGGTCTCCATCTGGATCTCCCGTGAATACGCACGCGCAGGCCGCGGCGGTACGGGCGCAGCGAAGTGCGGTGGCAACTACGCAGCCTCCTTGATCGCACAGCAGGAAGCCGAAGCGAACGGTTGCAAGCAGGTCTTGTTCCTGGACCACTTCAACGACGACGCCGTGGAAGAACTCGGCGGCATGAACGTCTTCTTCGTCATGAAGGACGGCTCGCTTGTCACTCCCGCGCTCAGCGGCACCATCCTGGAAGGCGTTACCCGGATGTCCGTCATCCAGGTGGCCAAGGACATGGGCCGCGAAGTCACCGAGCGCAAGATCACCCTTGATGAGTGGCGTGATGGCGTTGCCTCCGGCGAGATCACCGAGGTCTTCGCTTGCGGCACCGCGGCTGTGATCACGCCGATCGGTGTCCTCAAGGACGCAACGGAATTCATCGGCTCCGAGGACGCCAAGGCGGGCGAGACCACCATGGCTATCCGCGAGCAGCTCCTGGGCATCCAGACCGGAACCGTCGAGGACCGACACGGCTGGCTGACGCGCCTGGTCTAAGTCTCAGTATTTCCTGCCACAACCGAAACGCACGACGGCGGTCCTTTCCCTTGGTGACAAGCGGAAGGGCCGCCGTTCTGCGTCGGGATGCTCTCTCACCTTCCGCGGCTTTCTTGTGACCGCTCTCTCACCTCCTGTCGGAGGCGAGCTAATCGGCGACGACGGCACTACGGCCGGGTGACGGCGTCGGGCCTTTTGAGGGTGGTTGGTGAGAGGGGGATGGCTGGATGGGGGTGATTGGTGAGAGAGCGTCGCATCGGTGCCAAGATGGGACAGTGACTTCCGAATCAATAGCGACCTCCAACGACTCTTCCCTGCAGCGCAGCAGTGACCTCACCCGCTTCCGTTTGGCCCCGAACCCAGGACCGATGAGCCTGGACGGCACCAATTCCTACGTCATCGGAGCCCCGGGATCGGGCCACGTGGCTGTAGTTGACCCGGGTCCGGAAGACGAGCAGCACCTGGCGGAGTTGGCGGCGGCCGGCGCAGTGGACGTCGTGCTCATCACGCACCGGCACGCAGACCACACGGAAGCCTCCGCGCGCTTCCACGAACTAACGGGAGCCCCGGTCCGGGCTGTATCCCCGGAACACTGCCTTGGCGGCGAGCCACTCCACGATGGCGAAGTCCTGAACGCAGGCGGCATCGAAATCCGCGTCGTGGCAACCCCGGGCCACACTTCCGACTCAGTGTGCTTCCATCTCCCCGCCGACGGTCCCCATGGCTCAGTACTGACGGGGGACACCATCCTGGGCCGCGGCACCACGGTGCTGGACTACCCGGATGGCAGGCTGGGCGACTACCTTGCCAGCTTGGACCGCTTGGAAGCGCTCGGCCCCGCAACGCTCCTCCCAGCCCATGGACCCGTGCTTCCAGCCCTGGACGCGAAATGCCGTGAATACCGCGAACACCGGGAACAACGGCTTGATCAAATCAGGGCGGCGCTGAACCAGTTGGGCGCGGACGCCTCGATCCCTGCGGTCACCGATGCCGTCTATCCCGACGTCGACCCCTCCGTCAGGTGGGCCGCTGAGACTTCGGTTGCGGCCCAAGTGGATTACCTCCGGAGCTAAGCCCGGACGGTAGGCTTGAGCCCATGCGTATCGCCCGGTTTGTAGTTGATTCTGATCCCCTTTACGGCGTTGTCGAAGGTGAGCCCGGCAGTGAGGAAATCACTGTCATCAATGGTGACCCGTTCTTCAACGGCGTCGAACGTACCCATGTGAAGCACAAGCTCGAGGACGTGCGGCTCCTGGCGCCCATCATTCCCCGCAGCAAGGTGATTGGTGTCGGCCGGAACTTCGCCGAGCACGCAGCGGAACTGGGAAATGAAGTTCCCCAGCAGCCGTTGTTGTTCCTGAAGCCCAATACTTCGGTGATCGGGCCGAACGACCCCATCATCCTTCCCGAGTTCTCGGAGGAAGTCTCCTTCGAAGCCGAGCTGTGCGTGGTCATTGGCCGCATCTGCAAGGACGTCCCCGAAGAGCGGGCGGACGACGTCATCTTCGGCTATACCTGTGGCAATGACCTCACCGCCCGCGATGTGCAGAAAACGGACCTTCAATGGGCCCGTGCCAAGGGCTTCGACACCTCTGCGCCGCTGGGTCCGTGGATCGAAACCGAACTCGACCACGAGGACCTCTCCATCCAAGGCCGCCTCAACGGTGAACTCCGCCAGGACGGCAGCACCAACCAGATGATCCGAGGCGTACGCGAACTCGTCTCGATCGTTTCGCATGCCTTCACCCTCCTTCCGGGTGACGTCATCATGACCGGCACCCCGGCCGGTGTTGGCCTGGTCAGCGAGGGCGACCGCTTCGAAGTGGAGATTGAGGGCATCGGCCGCCTCTCCAACCCGGTGGTTCGCCGCTAGGCTCCCGGCTAAACCTCAAAATGCCACACGCCGACGGCGGCCCGCGCCGTTGACACGAAAGGTAAGTGCCGCCGTCGAGCACTTTCGACCGGGAAACCCAAGCTGCGCCAAGCGGTAAAGTTGGAACCACTATGACTACTGCTTCTGCGTCGAACGCTGCCCCCAGCGCCATCCCTGCCGTTAACGCCGAGACTCCGGTCCGCGTCCGTTTTTGCCCGTCACCGACGGGAACACCGCACGTTGGCCTGATCCGCACCGCCCTGTTCAACTGGGCCTATGCGCGCCACACCGGTGGAAAGCTGATCTTCCGTATCGAGGACACGGACTCTGCCCGTGACAGCGAGGAGAGCTACCACCAGCTTCTGGATGCGCTCAAGTGGCTCGGCATCAACTGGGATGAGGGCGTGGAGGTTGGCGGACCGCACGAGCCTTACCGCCAGTCGCAGCGGGGCGACATCTACCAGGACGTCATCGCCAAGCTCAAGGCCGGAGGACACGTTTACGAGTCCTACTCCACGCCTGATGAGATCGAAGCCCGCCACAAGGCTGCCGGCCGCGACCCGAAGCTGGGCTACGACGGCTTCGACCGCCACCTGACGGAGGAGCAGCTGGCACAGTTCAAGGCCGAAGGCCGCGAGGCCGTCCTGCGTCTGCGCATGCCGGACGAGGACCTCACGTTCAACGACCTCGTCCGCGGCGAGATCACCTTCAAAGCCGGCTCCGTCCCCGACTTTGCCGTGGTCCGCGCAAACGGTGCCCCGCTCTACACCCTGGTGAACCCGGTGGATGACGCGTTGATGGGTATCACCCACGTCCTGCGCGGCGAGGACCTGCTGAGCTCCACCCCGCGCCAGATCGCACTGTACCGCGCGCTCTACGCCATCGGTGTGGCCGAGTACATGCCGGAGTTCGGCCACCTGCCGTATGTCATGGGCCAGGGCAACAAGAAGCTTTCCAAGCGTGACCCGGAGTCCAGCCTGTTCCTGCACCGCGAACGTGGGTTCATTCCCGAGGGCCTGCTCAATTACCTCTCGCTGCTGGGCTGGTCCCTGAGCGCGGATGAGGACATCTTCACGGTGGAGCAGCTCGTGGCGAACTTCGACATCCACGATGTCCTGGGCAACCCTGCCCGCTTCGACATCAAGAAGGCCGAAGCCATCAATGGAACCCACGTCCGGATGCTCTCGCCGGAAGACTTCAAAGAGCGGTTGGTCCCGTACCTTCGTACAGCAGGTTTCGTAGGTGAGATCCTCACTCCGCGGCAGGAAGAGATCCTCGCAGAGGCAGCCCCGCTGGTCCAGGAACGCATCACCCTTCTGGGCGAGGCTCCCGAGATGCTGGCCTTCCTGTTCAAGGCCGACGACGCGATCGACGTTGCCGATGACGCGCGTAAGGGCCTGCCGGCCAACCTTGAGGAAGTCCTTGACGCTGCCCTGGCGGCCCTGGAGCCCATCGAAGAATGGACGGCCGAGAACATCCAGAGCGCCCTGAAGCAGGCGCTGGTCGAGGACCTGGGCATCAAGCCGCGTGCAGCGTTCGGGCCTGTCCGCACCGCCATCTCGGGCCGCCGCATTTCCCCGCCGTTGTTTGAGTCCATGGTGATCCTGGGTAAGGACTCGTCCCTGGGCCGCGTTCGCGCGTTCCGCGGCTAAGAGCAGCCACGTCATGGCTATTGCAAGCTCATTCGGCACCATCCGCGGTGTCCTCTTCGACATCGACGACACCTTGGTGGACCTTGAGTACGCCATGACGACAGCGTTGCGTGATGTCAGTGAACATCTCCTGCCCGGCCTCGACCAGGCCGGGTGGGTGAAGTTCGGGCGCATTTTCACCCACGAAACCACGCACTTCTACGACCGTTACCTGGCTGGCGAGCTGACCTTCAACGAGCAGCGACTGCTTCGCGGCCGGGCTGCCCTTGGCCATTTTGGCGTGGAGCTTGGCGATGGTGACGAATCACAGGCGTGGGTGAGCGAGTACCACCAACGCCAGACGGCGTACGTGAGGGCTTTCGACGACGTCGAACAGGTCCTGGACGCACTCGATGCCGCCGGCATTCCCTATGGAGCCGTCAGCAACAACGTTCATGACTACCAGCGCGCCAAGCTGGACGGTGCGGGCCTTTCCAGGATCAAGGTCCTCGTGGGCACAGACACTGTGGGCGCGGCCAAGCCGGAGCCTGCCATCTACCTTGAGGGTGTCCGCCTGCTGGGTACCGCCGCGGAGGAGACCCTCTACGTCGGTGACAACAGGCTGCTCGACGCCGATGGTGCGACGGCGGCCGGACTCATTGGCGTCTGGCTCAACAGGACCGGGGAAGTGGTGGAAGAGTTCACAGGACGCCAGGTGGACTCACTGTCGCGGCTGCTCGCTAAAGCCCCTACTGCGGCGTGAGATTCATGTGATGCAGGTAACGGCTTCTCGATTTGTGCAGGTGGCAAGACTCCGGTAGAGTCATTACTCGTGCTGAGGGGCACGGAGGGAAAAGCTGAGGGAAACCGAAGCGCGGAACTCCGGTCCGAAAGTCACTTTGGGATATGGTGTAATTGGCAACACTACGGTTTCTGGTACCGTCATTCTAGGTTCGAGTCCTGGTATCCCAGCTCTGAAAATCCGCGTCAACACGCTGGAAATTCGGAACCTCCAAGCCGCTGAAGCGATTTGGAGCGAGGCTGAAAGTATGAAATACTCATTCAGCTTGATCGCCGGAAACGGTGATAAAAAGTGCAAGGCCCCATCGTATAGCGGCCTAGTACGCCGCCCTCTCACGGCGGTAACGCGGGTTCGAATCCCGCTGGGGTCACCACCGAATCCCCCGGAACTCACGTTCCGGGGGATTTCTTTTTGCCCGTTTTCCACCTGCTGTGCCAGCCTCGCGCTTGCAAGGTGGATCCGGCTGGCATGATGATGCTGTGACCGCAAACCAAGACCCGGCATCGAGCCGGCACCAATCCGTAGCCCAAGGTGCGGCGGCCGCCGTCGAAACTTTGGAGTCGGCCCGTGCTGAACTGGCGGCCACCACCCTTCCGCTCGCCGTGCCGGAAGCCGAGGAAGCCCGCCAATGGATTCGCGAGTCCCTTGCGCAGCTCGACGACTACGTGATTCCCCGCTACAGAAGCCTGGAGGCTCCGCTGTTGGCCGTCGTCGGAGGTTCAACGGGTGCGGGCAAATCCACGTTGGTCAACGCGCTGGTGGGTTACCCGGTGACCCGGGCGGGCGCCATCAGGCCAACCACGCGCCAGCCCATCTTGCTCCACCATCCCGGGGATGCGGGGTGGTTTGAAGGCCACAGGATTCTTCCGAGCCTGGACCGCATCAAGGGCACTGTCTCAACGAGTCCTTTGCCGGCAAACCAGGCAGGTGCCGCCCCCGATGCGCAGGCCATCACGTCGTTGGTGCTGGTCGCCCATGCTGCGGTGCCCCAGGGAATCGCCCTCCTGGACGCGCCTGACGTCGACTCGATTTCCGATGACAACCGCAGGCTGGCTGGACAGCTGCTTGCTGCCGCTGACCTCTGGGTTTTCGTCACCACAGCGAACCGCTACGCCGACGCCGTACCCTGGCGCCTGCTCCTGGACGCGGCTTCGCGGGATATCACCGTAGCCGTGGTGCTGGACCGGGTGCCGGCTGCCGCTGAAGACGAAGTCAAGGCCGACCTTCAGTCAATGCTTGACCGGCAGGGGCTCGGGGCAGCGAAGCTCTTCGTCGTTCCGGAAAGCGACCTGGACGGGCTCGGGATGCTCCCCACGGAATCGGTGGCGCCACTGGGGCAGTGGTTGGCCGCCCTCGCCGCCAATGCGGCGGGAAGGGCGGACGTGGCCCGCAGGACATTCAACGGTGCCGTCAAGGCAGTCAGCGTCCGTTTGGAAGGAATTGCCAACGCTGCCGCGGAACAGGATGCCGCTGCGCATGAACTCCAGACAGTGTGCACCGCGGAGTATGAGCAGGCACTTTTGCGCATTCTTGATGCGACCAAGGATGGAGCATTGCTGCGCGGGGAAGTGCTGGCCAGGTGGCAGGATTTCGTAGGCACCGGCGAGTTCTTTAGGGCTGTCGAGCAGAACATTGGCCGCTTCCGGGACCGTGTGGGGGCTTTCTTCCGCGGCGAACCCGCCCCGGCGGTGAAGGTTGAGACCGCCATCGAAACCGGGCTGCAGGCCGTCATCCTGGATGAAGCTGCCAACGCAGCAGAGAACGTGGACAGGCGATGGCGTTCGGACCCCGCAGGCCGACAACTCCTCGGCGCCCATGACCTGTCCGGAACCAGCGACGACTTTGATGCAAAGGCTGCTGCTGCGATCCGGTCCTGGCAGGTGGGTCTGATGGAGATGATCCGTACACAGGGCCAAGGAAAGCGAACCCAAGCCCGGTGGTTGTCCTTTGGCGTCAACGGGCTTGGCGCAGCGCTGATGGTGGTGGTGTTCTCCATGACGGCCGGCCTGAGTGGTTTGGAGATCGGCATCGCAGGTGGAACGGCTGTGGTTGGCCAGAAGCTGTTGGAGGCAGTGTTCGGCGAGGACGCGGTGCGGCGCCTTGCCCAACAGGCACGGGATGACCTGCACACGCAGTGCCAAAGGCTTCTGGACGATGAGAAACAGCGGTTCCTGAACAGGCTTGAGGCCGCCCATCCAAGCTCCGGTAATGACCTGGCCCGGCACGCCAAGGCACTCGGCCGCCTGGCGGGAGCCGCATGAGCCGCCACAGCCAGGTCCGTGAATCTTCCCAGTTGCAGCGCCGCCTCGAATCGCTGAACACAGCCCGCGAACTCGCCGAAGGCGTGCTCCCGGACGCGGACCTGCAGTCTGTCTATGACGTCCTGGATCGGGCAACGGCGCGGCGGTCATTGTCCGCCGGACACACTGTGGTGGGCTTTTTCGGTGCAACCGGCAGCGGAAAATCGTCCTTGTTCAACGCCGTGTCTGGAAGCGGGCTCGCCACCGCGACGGCCCGACGACCCACGACATCCGCGCCGTTGGCAGGAATCTGGGGTGAAGACGGCAGCGGGCCGCTGCTCGATTGGTTGGACGTCAAGGAACGCCACACACTGCCGCCGGTTCCGGGGTTGGCTGATGAGGGCACTGGCCTGGTGCTCCTGGACCTGCCCGACTTCGACTCCACCCGGGTGGAAAACCGTGAGATCACCGAACGCATGGTTGGCATGGTGGATGTCCTGGTTTGGGTCCTGGATCCGCAAAAGTACGCCGACGCCGCCGTGCACAATGACTTCCTTCGGCCCATGGCCTCCCACGGCGCCGTTACCTTGGTTGTCCTGAACCAGGTGGACAAGCTCAGCGCCGCCGACGCCTCCGCCGTCATGGAGTCACTGGAGGGAATCCTTCAGCGTGATGGACTGGGAAAGGTCCGCGTTCTGGGCGCGTCGGCCGTAACTGGCGACGGCGTCCCGGCCGTCCGCGGGGCCATCAGGAACGTCGTAGTACAGCGGGAGGCAACAACCCAGCGCCTTGCAGCCGATGTAGCCAAGGCCGCCGCGGAACTCGCTCGTGCCTCCGGCGAAGGTGAAGCCCGGGGCATCAACGGACGGGCAAAATCCCGGCTCGCATCTGAACTGGCGACGGCGGCCAACGTACCTGTCGTGGTGGACGCCGTGCAGCGGTCGTTCCGGAGGGAATCGGCCCGCAGGACGGGTTGGCCTGTGACCCGGTGGCTGTTGCGCTTTCGACCGGACCCGCTTCGGCGACTGAACCTGGGCAAGCCGGATACCAGGCCTGAGCTCAGCCGGACCTCATTACCGCCTGCCGGCGCACCGGAGCGCGCGCGGACGGATGCGGCTGTCCGGGATTTTGTGGACGAGGCATCCACCGGAGCGCCGGGACCCTGGCGGGCAGCCATTCGGAGTGTGGCACGTGATGGCAGGGAACAACTGTCTGATGCTTTGGATCAGGCCATTGCCGGAACGGACCTGAAAGCGATGAAGCGTCCCTTATGGTGGGTGCTGTTCAATACCCTCCAATGGCTGGCACTACTCCTCGCCGTTGGCGGGCTGGGCTGGCTCGGCGTCCTGGCTGCCCTTGGGTACTTCCAGATGCCTGTGCCGGAGGTGCCACGGACGGAGGGCTGGCCCTGGCCGACATTGATGGTGGCCGGGGGAGTACTGCTGGGCATTGTGCTGGCCATTGCTGGCCGCATCGTAGGCGGTTGGGCTGCGAGGGCGCGGGCATCAGGGGCAGCGAAACGTTTGAAGTCCGCAGTGGCACGTGTTGCCGAGCAGCGCATTGTGGAGCCTGTCGACGTGGAGATCACGCGCTTGAAGGCCTTCAATGCGGCGTTGAAAGCGGCACGTTCGGCCTAGAGTGCTGCTGCGGCGTCCCGGACTTTGATGAGCGTGCGAAGGTTCCTGGTAGTGGTGCTGGCTTTGTAGCGTGCCTTGGCGGAGAGCTTGCTGAACGGGCTGTCCAAGGTTCCGCCTGCCGGTGCCAGCCAGGCGGAGGCTTCGGGGCCCAGGCGCACTTGTTCCACCCCGCCAAGGGCCGCGCCGGCCTCGAAAAGGTCGTCAAGCATTGCGGTATCGGAAGCAAGTGTGACGTAGCTATGCGTGGATTTGTCGTCGGCAGGGTAGGGGCAGGCGTGGACCAGTTCGGCAACCCTGGCGGCCGTGAGCACCACCACCCATGCGTCGTAGCCGAACGTCTTCCGGAGGCACTCTTCGAACCGGGCCTTGACGTCCTCGGCGCTGAGAGCACTCTGCAGCACAACGTTTCCGCTGGCCAGCAGGGTTTTGACCTTGGCAAACGGATAGTCATTAAGCGCTGTCCTGAGGTCAGCCATCTTGATGTTGATGCCGCCCACATTAATGCCGCGAAGGAACACCGCGTAGCTGTTCATGGTGAACCTAGTCGTTGTTCTTTCGGAGGGCCTCGGTCAGCACCCGGGCGGCGTTACAGACCACTTCGGCATGCAGTCGGCCCGGCTGGCGGGTGAGGCGCTCGATCGGACCTGAAATGGACACGGCCGCGATGACCCTGCCGGACGGGCCTCGAACGGGAGCGGAAACCGAGGCGACCCCAGGCTCGCGTTCGCCGAGGCTCTGACCCCAGCCCCGGCGTCGTACTCCTGCCAGGACGGTGGGCGTAAAGCGGGCGTTCTGCAGCCCCTCCAGGAGGCGGTCGTGATCTTCCCAGGCCAGCAGTACCTGGGCGGCGGAGCCGGCCTTCATGGAGAGTTGGGTGCCTACCGGAATGGTGTCGCGCAGGCCGATGGGGCGTTCTGCCGAGGCCACGCAAACACGCCAGTCGCCCTGCCGGCGGAAGATCTGGGCGCTTTCACCGGTTGCGTCACGCAGCTGGATGAGGACCGGGCCTGCCGAGGCGATGAGGCGGTCTTCACCGGCGGCGGATGCGAGCTCCACCAGACGGCTGCCGAGGACAAAACGTCCCTGGATGTCGCGGCTCACCAGCCGGTGATGAACCAGTGCCAGCGCGAGCCGGTGAACCGTGGGACGGGCAAGGCCCGTGGCCGCTACAAGTTGCGCGAGTGTCGTGGGCCCGGCCTCGAGTGCATCGAGTACCTGGGCCGCTTTATCAATGACACCGACTCCACTAGAATTGTCCATGTAATGATATTGCCGTCTCATTATCTGAGATGCAAGTTGTTTCACTGGCCTATTTCACGAGCCTGCTGCTTCAGTAGATGAAGAACAGTTCAAGTGGATGGCCTCCATCCAACCGCAGTGAAGGGAGCAAGGCCGTGGGAAAGACACTGGCCGAGAAAGTCTGGGATGCGCACGTCGTGCGCAAAGGCGAGGGCGAAGGAGCCAATGCCCAGCCCGACCTTCTCTTCATCGACCTGCACCTCGTCCATGAAGTGACGTCCCCGCAGGCATTTGAAGGCCTCCGGCTGGCAGGCCGGCCCTTACGCCGCGTTGACCTCACCATTGCCACTGAGGACCACAACACTCCCACGCTGGATATCGATAAGCCCATTGCCGATCTGACCAGCCGCACCCAGATTGAAACCCTGCGCGCCAACTGCAAGGAATTCGGCGTCCGCCTCCACTCCCTGGGTGACAAGGAACAGGGCATTGTGCACGTCGTGGGCCCGCAGCTGGGACTGACCCAGCCGGGCATGACGGTGGTATGTGGCGATTCCCACACCTCTACCCACGGCGCCTTTGGTGCGCTGGCCATGGGTATTGGCACCTCCGAGGTGGAGCACGTCATGGCCACGCAGACACTGTCCTTGAAGCCGTTCAAGACCATGGCCATCAACGTTGAAGGCACCCTGCGTCCCGGGGTCACGGCCAAGGACATCATCCTTGCCGTCATCGCCAAGATCGGCACCGGTGGTGGCCAGGGGTACGTGCTCGAATACCGTGGCTCCGCCATTCGGGCGCTGTCCATGGATGCCCGCATGACCATCTGCAACATGTCCATCGAAGCCGGTGCCCGCGCCGGTATGGTGGCTCCGGACCAGACCACGTACGACTACATGCAGGGCCGCCCGCATGCGCCCGAAGGCGCTGATTGGGATGCAGCCGTCGAGTATTGGAACACGCTCCACACCGACGCCGACGCCACCTTTGATGTTGAGGTGGACCTGGACGCGGACACACTGGAGCCATTCGTGACCTGGGGTACCAACCCCGGCCAGGGCGTCTCCCTTTCAGCGAAGGTTCCCTCCCCGGAAGATTTCGGTGACGAGAACGCCAAGGCCGCCGCCGAGCGCGCACTCCAGTACATGGGCCTGGAAGCCGGCACTCCCATGAAGGACATCCGTGTGGACACGGTCTTCCTGGGGTCCTGCACCAACTCCCGGATTGAGGACCTCCGCGTTGCCGCGGACATCATCCGCGGCCGTGAAAAGGACCCCAACATCCGCATGCTGGTTGTTCCCGGCTCAGCCCGTGTCCGCCTGGAAGCCGAAGCTGAAGGCCTGGACAAGGTCTTCAAGGAATTCGGTGCTGAATGGCGCTTTGCCGGCTGCTCCATGTGCCTGGGCATGAACCCTGACCAGCTTGAGCCGGGTGAACGGTGCGCATCAACGTCCAACCGCAACTTTGAGGGTCGCCAGGGCAAGGGTGGCCGAACCCACCTGGTCTCTCCTGTAGTGGCCGCAGCCACGGCCGTCCGTGGCACGCTGAGCTCGCCGTCGGACCTTGAGTCCGCTGCTGCAGGCACCCTGACCGGAATCGCAGTCTAGGAGGATCATCATGGAAGCATTCACTACCCACACCGGCATCGGAGTTCCGCTGCGCCAGAGCAACGTGGACACCGACCAGATCATCCCCGCCGTCTACCTCAAGCGCATCACGCGCACAGGCTTCGAAGACGCCCTGTTTGCCGCGTGGCGCAAGGACGAGTCCTTCATCCTCAACCAAGCTCCGTTCAACGCCGGCTCCGTGCTGGTGGCCGGACCCGATTTCGGCACGGGATCGTCCCGCGAGCACGCGGTCTGGGCCCTGAAGGACTATGGCTTCAAAGCCGTCCTGTCCTCCCGTTTCGCCGATATTTTCCGGGGTAACTCCGGAAAGCAGGGGCTCCTCGCAGCCCAGGTGGCACAGGACGACGTCGAACTGATCTGGAAGGTCCTGGAAAATCATCCGGGCACAGAGGTCAAGGTTGACTTGGTCAGCAAGACCGTGGAGTGCGGCAACATTGTGGCGCCGTTCGACATCGATGACTACACCCGTTGGCGCCTCCTGGAAGGCCTCGACGACATCGGCCTGACGCTGCAGCACGAAGAGGACATCACCGCCTACGAGGCCACGCGTCCTTCCTTCAAGCCGAAGACGCTTCCCGCGAAGGTTGACGCTGGATAGCTTGTTGTTGTGAGGCCGCAGCTCTGTGGCTATCGGACCGGTGGGCACCCTTGGGGACTGCCCGCCGGTCCTTTTTCGTCAACGTTCAACTGATACCTGAGACCTTTGCCGCAGGGTGCGTCCATTTCGGTTCGGTAACGCGAGCTTCTATGCTTAGCTGGAGCCTTTGTAAGTTTGGGGGGCGAGTAGTCGTGAGGAAACCGGTATAGATGAGTAGTGTTCTGACAATCCGCGGTGGCGTCCCGTTAACAGGACGAGTGACCGTTCGCGGTGCCAAGAACCTGGTGCCCAAGGCCATGGTGGCGGCGTTGCTGGGCAGTGAACCATCGGTGCTGAGGAACGTGCCGGAAATCAAGGATGTAGAGGTTGTCACCAGCCTGCTGCAGTTGCACGGCGTGACCGTCGCGAAGGACCCGGTAACGGGTGATCTCACCTTGGATCCAAAGGATGCCAAGACGGCCTCCAGCACAGCCATTGATGCCCATGCCGGCGATTCCAGGATTCCCATCCTGTTGTGTGGACCCCTGATCCACGCCATTGGCGAGGCCTTCATCCCGGATCTGGGTGGCTGCAAGATTGGCGACCGGCCCATTGACTACCACTTGAATGTTCTGCGCCAGTTCGGTGCAGTAGTGGAAAAGCGCCCTGGTGGTATCCACATCTCCGCCCCGCATGGTCTGCACGGAGCCAAGATCTCCCTGCCGTATCCCTCGGTTGGCGCCACCGAACAGGTCCTGCTCAGCGCAACGCGCGCGGAGGGCATTACCGAACTCATTGGGGCCGCCACTGAGCCCGAGATCATCGACCTCATTGCGGTCCTGCAGAAAATGGGCGCCATCATCAGCGTCCAGACTGACCGGACCATCAGGATTGAGGGCGTCAAGGACCTGCGCGGGTACAACCACCGCGCACTCCCGGACCGCAATGAGTCCGCTTCCTGGGCATCAGCTGCCTTGGTCACCCGGGGTGACATCTTCGTCGAAGGTGCGTCCCAGCGCGACATGATGACGTTCTTGAACACGTACCGCAAAGTAGGCGGCGGGATGGACATCGGCGACGACGGCATCCGCTTCTACCATCAAGGCGGCAAGCTCTCCCCGCTCGTCCTTGAGACGGATGTTCACCCCGGCTTCATGACGGACTGGCAGCAGCCCCTGGTGGTGGCCTTGACGCAGGCCGAGGGTGTGTCGATCGTCCACGAGACCGTTTATGAGAACCGGTTCGGATTTACTGATGCCCTGGCCCGGATGGGTGCCAACATCCAGGTGCACCGTGAGTGCTTGGGCAGCGTGCCCTGCCGCTTCGGGCAGCGGAACTTCCTTCACTCAGCCGTGATCTCGGGCCCTACACCCCTCCGTGGCACCGACATCGACATTCCTGATCTTCGCGGCGGTTTCAGCCACCTCATAGCGGCTCTTGCCGCCACCGGAACCTCCAGGGTCACAGGCATCGACATCATCAACCGCGGTTACGAGCGTTTTACCGAGAAGCTGGCCGGCCTCGGCGCCGATTTCGATATCACCACCACCAAGTAGCGGGGGATCCTTTGAAGGAATCGGCCAAGAGCCGTGCCACGTTCATTTTCCTGGCGGGCCTCGCGCGTCCGTTGATGAACATCCTGATGGCCAAGAAGTGGGAGGGAATCGAGAACCTTCCACGGGGTGGTTTCATCGCTGTGCCGAACCACTGCACCGAGATCGATCCCATCGTGATCGGACACATGGTGTACAACCAGAAGCGTCCGCCGCACTTCCTGGCGAAGACCGGCCTCTTCAAGGTCCCTGTCCTGGGAGCCCTGCTGCATGCCACCCGGCAGATTCCGGTTGAACGCTCGACGGCGGGAGCGAACCGTTCGCTTCAAGTTGCCAAAGAGGTGGTGGATGCCGGCGGTGCCATCATCATCTATCCCGAGGGAACCCTGACCCGCGACCCCGACCTTTGGCCTATGAAGGGACACACCGGGGCTGCCCGGCTTGCCCTGCAAACAGGTGCCCCTGTGGTGCCTATGGCGCACTGGGGTGCCCACGAAGTCTTCCCGCGCTATGCCAAGCGTTTTCACATTCTCCCGCGCAAAACCGTACGTGTCCTGATCGGGAAGCCGGTGGACCTCAGCGCCTTCAGCGACCGGCCGATGGACCGCGCCACCCTGACCGAGGCCACAGAAGTCATCATGGCAGCCATCACTGGACTTCTGGCCACACTGCGCAACGAGGCCGCCCCAGCTGAACGCTGGGATCCGGCTGTCCACAAACAGTCCAAGCACGGCCGCTTCGTTGAACGTGGATCAGAGGCGCCGGAACCTGAGGAAGGTAAATGACCATTCTCCAAGGCACTGTCCAAGCGCCGGACGTTGTGGCGGTTTTGGGTGCCGGATCATGGGGCACCACGTTTGCCAAGATCCTGGCGGACGCTGCAGCAGCCACGGGTACCGAACGAAGCATCCGGATCTGGGGCCGTCGCCCAGAAGTCGTGGAGCAGATCAATTCCCTGCATCGCAACGAGCAGTACTTGAAAGACATCGAGCTTCCAGGCTCCGTCTCCGCATCCACGGATGTGGCCGAGGTCCTCAAAGGCGCCACCCTGGTGGTCCTGGCGGTGCCGGCCCAATCACTGCGCCCGCAACTGGGTGAGTGGAAGCCGTTGCTGGCCCCAGATGCCGTGGTCGTATCCCTGATGAAGGGTTTGGAACTGGGCACTGACGCCCGGATGAGTGAAGTCATTGCCCAGGAGCTGGGGCTTCCTGCCTCCAGGGTGGCAGTGGTTTCAGGCCCCAACCTCGCGATGGAGATCGCCCGGGAGCAACCCACAGCGTCCGTGGTTGCCTGCAGCGACGCCGATACGGCCGCTGCGATTGCCCTGTGCTGCACCGCTCCCTATTTCCGTCCATACACCAGCACCGACGTGGTGGGTGTTGAGATCGGCGGGATCGTCAAGAATGTGATCGCGCTTGCCGTGGGCATTTGCGAGGGCCGGCAAATGGGTGACAACACCAAGGCTTCGGTGATTACGCGAGGACTCGCTGAGACCTCCCGGCTTGCGCTGGCCCTTGGCGGAGAAGCCCACACCATGGCCGGACTGGCCGGGCTTGGCGATTTGGTGGCAACATGTTCTTCGGCCCTGTCACGCAACCACACCGCTGGCCGTTTGCTCGGCGAGGGTCTCAGCCTGGAGCAGGTGGCCGAGCAGATGACGCAGACTGCCGAAGGCATCAAATCCGGCCCGGCCGTGCACGAGCTGGCTGGCAAACTGAACGTTGAAATGCCCATCACAGCGGCCGTGGTAGCGGTGCTGGAAGGCAGAATGTCCGTTGACGACCTGGGACCACGCTTGCTGGCCCGGGCCCTGAAGTCCGAAGGCGACTACTGATGGTGACAGATAACTCCACCCCTGCGGGCCGCCCCCGCGTAGCAATTCTCTTTGGCGGGCGCTCCAGCGAACACGCCGTCAGCTGCGTCACCGCGGCCGGTGTCATGGGGGCCATCGACAAGGACAAATACGAGGTCATACCCATTGGAATCGCCAAGTCGGGACAATGGGTCCTTGCTTCGGGAGATACCAGCCAATGGTCGTTGAGTTCCACAGCGCTTCCCGAGGTGGCGCCTTCGGGCAAGACCGTCACCTTGGCCGAAGTTGGTGGCGAACACCAGCTCATCGTGACCGAGCCCAATGCCGTTCCGCAGGAATTGGGTTCCGTGGACGTTGTGTTTCCCCTTCTTCACGGGCCCTGGGGAGAAGACGGGACCATCCAAGGCCTCCTGGAACTCTCCGATACCCGCTATGTGGGCGCAGGTGTCCTGGCGTCGGCTGTTGGCATGGACAAGCACTTCATGAAGGTGGTGTTCGAATCTGCCGGACTGGGCGTTGGACCGTACATTGCCGTCACGGACCGTGAATGGCTGACGGATGCGGAGGCCGTCCGGAAGCGCGTCGACAAGCTCGGATTCCCTGTCTTCGTCAAGCCGGCCCGGGCGGGGTCGTCCATGGGAATCTCCAAGGTCGATTCGATGGAGGGTCTCGACTCCGCCATTGAAGAAGCCCGCCGCCATGACCTGAAGCTGGTCATCGAAGCCGGAATTGTTGGCCGCGAGATCGAATGCGCAGTCCTGCAAGGACGCGGCACGGAGGCACCCCGGACGTCAATGCCCGGTGAAATTGCGGTGGCCGCCGGCGAGCACCAGTTCTATGACTTCGCGGCCAAGTACGTGGAGGACGGCGCCGCTGCGCTGAGCTGCCCGGCCGACATGCCGGACGAAGCGATCAGCCGTGTGCGCGAACTTGCCGCCGTGGCTTTCGACGCCGTGGGAGCCGAGGGCCTCAGCCGGGTGGACTTCTTCTACACCCCTGCCGGTGAACTGATCATCAATGAGATCAATACCATGCCGGGCTTCACACCCAAGAGCATGTACCCGCAAATGTGGGCGGCATCAGGCCTCGCCTACGGCGAGTTGATCGATGAACTGATTTATCTGGCACTGACCCGCAAGACGGGTCTTCGCTAGCAGCCAGGCGGCCTGCGGAACTGCTGCTACTTGCTGGTGGGCAGGTTCTGCAGGTCTTCCTGGCCTACGCACTTTCCCGTGGCCTTGATCTTGCCGACGGCTGCTGCGAGTTCGGTCAGGACTGTTGCGGAGCTGATGTTGGCGGTCTCCAACTTGGCCGGATCAATCAGGATCTCGGTGGCGGGCTCGCGGCCGAAAGTGGTCAGGGTGTAGACCGGATCGCCTTCCTTGATGACCCAGTCGATGTCATTGACACTGACGCAACGGTCTGTGGTGGGACCCGGTACGTTCACGCCGCACCGGAGGATGACCTGCGAAGGGTCACCCCATGCCGCGGTGGCCTGGCTGTTGGTCTTGCGGAGTGCTGCATCCCCGATCTGGTCCGGCAGGGCGACCATCATGGGGGCACAGGCAGGATTGGCGGCGTCTGTAGCAGCCGTGACGTCAACTGCGGGTGAACAAGCCGACAAAGCGAGGACGGAAGCTGAGGCCACGGAAACAGCCAGCGCAGTCCGGCGGAGGGTCATTTGATGCATCCATCCAGCCTATCCCGCGGGCACTGTCCACCGGATTTCGTGTATCCGTGGTCACATTGAAGATCCTCCCCTGGAGATGGGGGCGCGGCGTTATTCTGTCAGCGGATCGCGATAGCGTAGTGCAGTGCCCGCAGAACAGTTGAGTGCAGTGCCCGCAGAACAGTTGACCGTCCAAGACCTTTCGGAATCCGAGCTCCTTGCCAGGATTTTTCCGCGCCTGAACCGTAGTCCCGGCGTCTTGTTGGGTCCGGGAGACGATGCTGCCCTGATCGCGGCCCCGGACGGCCGAACGCTGATCTCCATCGATACCCAAACCCAGGACCAGGACTTCAGGCTGGAGTGGAACAACGGTTACCGGACCACCGGGTTCGACGTCGGCTGGAAGGCTGCAGCGCAAAACCTCAGTGACATCAATGCCATGGGCGGCCGGGCTACGTCCCTGGTAGTGAGCCTGACCATGCCACCATCGACGCCGGTGGAATGGGTGGAGGCGTTCGCCGATGGCCTCACGGCGGCGATTATCGGCTTGGGCGCTCCTGACTGCTCTGTCGCCGGGGGAGACCTCGGAAGGGGGCGTGAACTTACGGTGACTGTAGCCGTCATGGGAACACTGGGCGGAATGGCACCGGTGCTGAGGTCCGGGGCCACGCCGGGTGACGTCGTCGCGGTCGCAGGGACGTTGGGACGTGCAGGGGCCGGCTGGGCGCTGCTGGAAAGTAATGTCCCCTTGGAAAGCCTGACGCCGGAGCTGCGCGGATTGGTGGACAACCAGTGCCGTCCGCAGCCACCACTTGCCGCCGGACCACTGGCTGCGCAGGGCGGTGCCACCGCAATGTTGGATATTTCAGACGGCCTTCTCCGCGACGGCAGCAGGTTGGCTGCGGCAAGTCAGGTGGTCCTGGATTTTGATCCGGAGGCCTTAAGGATCCACGCGCTGCCCTTGGAACCGGCAGCAGCATTGCTGGGCCGGGACGCCATGCCTTGGGTCCTCGGCGGGGGAGAGGACCACGGATTGCTCGCTACGTTCCCAGCAGGAATTCAGCTGCCGCAGGGGTTCACTGCGATAGGCTCAGTTCAAGCCGTTGTCGGGCCGCCAGGCAGCGGCGTCCGGGTTGCCGGGCAAGCTGCTGACACCGTTGGATGGGATCACTTTGCAGACTAAGATCGCCGCGAATGCGCACGCCATGAAACGTTGGCTCGGCAAGGCGGAAGTGGTTCTTGGCAACCACAGCGACCGCCTCAATGCGATCAACATCTTTCCGGTGGCTGACGGTGATACCGGCACCAACCTGTATCTCACGGTTCGGGCGGCTGTATCCGCCCTTGACGGCGATGGGCCGGAAACGAGCGAAACCGGACACGACGTCGGCGCGGTTTTGTCGCGTGCCGGGCAGGCAGCCATGGAGCAGGCCCGGGGAAACTCGGGCACTCTCTTTGCTGTCTTCCTGTGTGCCGCCGCTGAGCCGTTGGCTGGCAAATCACGCCTTAGCGCGCCGCTTCTCGCCACTGCCCTGAACAGGGCCCAGATCCGGGCCTGGTCCGCGTTGAGCGAACCTGTAGCCGGGACCATGCTCTCGGTCCTGGAGGCAGCTGCCCATGCTGCACAGGCCGTGGACGCATCCCACAACGCCGACGACAGCAACCATGCACTGGGCCTGGCACTCGATGCCGTAGTGGAAGCTGCCTTCCAGGCCGTGGTTCGCACTGAGGACGAGCTCGCACAACTGCACGAAGCCCACGTCGTTGACGCTGGTGGCGTTGGCATGCTGCTTGTCCTGGACTGCCTCCGGTCAGCGGTCCTGGGTGAGGAGCTCCAGGACGAACTCCTGGACGGCCTCCATGGCTACAAACTGCAGGATCCCCACATCCATGAGCACATGCCGGCCGATGACGGCGTGGAAGTCATGTGTACCATCAACCTCTCTCCGTTGAATGCAGCTATTTTGCGGCAGCGGTTGGATGAGATGGGCGATTCGGTCATCATGAGCCAGGTGGGAGGTGCCCAAAACCAGGATGACGACGACGAATCGACGGTGGAAGTCAGCTACCGGTGGAGGGTCCATGTCCACGTCCCTGACCCGGAGCCGGCAGTAGCCCTTATCCGCTCGCTGGGCGAGCCCACGGACATCGCCGTCAGCCAGTTGGCCCTGGCCCGCGGCAACACGCAGGATTCGGCTGCACAGGATCCAGCCGAGGATCACGAGCCCAGCATTACAGGCCAGTCACGGCATGATTACTGAGCTGGAACTACCCCTCGAGCGGAGAATCGGCAAGCGTTCGGCAGCGGTCATCGAAAAGCACCTGGACCTCAAGACCACAGGTGCCCTGCTGAACTACTTTCCGCGCCGGTATCTGAGCCGCGGTGAGCTGACCCCTATCAGCAATCTGCCGCTGGATGAAGAAGTCACCCTCATTGCACGTGTCCTGTCCAACAGCACGCGCCAAATGCGGGCCCGCCGTGGTTCCATCACGGACGTGGTGGTGACGGACGAGGCCGGGGGAAGCGGCGTTCCTGGCACTTTGAAGGTCAGCTTCTTCAATGGATTCCGGGCCAAGGCAGAACTCCTTCCCGGCCGACGCGCAATGTTCTCGGGCAAGGTAAGCCGCTATGGCGGAGCGCTCGGCCTGACCAACCCGGACTTCCTGCTGCTGGACGAGGATCCGGCGGCGGATGGCTCCGTGGACCCCGAAAAGCTTGCAGCGATGCCCATCCCGGTCTATCCGGCAACGGCCAAGCTGACCAGTTGGTCCATCCACAAAGTGATTACTGCCTTGCTCCAGACTGTGGACCTTGATGCATTGGCGGACCCTCTTCCTTCGAGCATCGTCCAGAGGGACGGGTTGCTCAGCGTCGCTGAGGCGTACCGCTTGATCCATTCACCTGAGACCTCCAAGGATTGGCAACGGGCCCAGGAGCGCTTTCGGTACCAGGAAGCCCTCGTGCTGCAAACGGCCCTGGCCCGCCGCCGCGCTCAGCTTGCAGCGGAGGAAGCCACCGCACGCCGGCCCAGAGTGGGTGGTTTGCTCAACAAGTTTGATCAGAACGTGCCCTTTACGCTGACCGCCGGCCAATCCGCCGTCGGAAAGACACTTGCTGAAGAACTTGCCAGGGACGCACCCATGAACCGGCTGCTGCAGGGCGAAGTGGGTTCCGGCAAGACCATTGTTGCTTTGCGCGCCATGTTGCAGGTGGTTGACGCAGGCGGCCAGGCTGCGCTCCTGGCGCCTACCGAGGTGTTGGCGGCCCAACACTTCCAGTCCATCCGCAGGACTTTGGGGTCGTTGGCGGGCGATCATGTTTTCGGTGGCGCAGGGATGCTCGGCGGGGACTCGTCGCCGGACTCCGTGCAAGTGACACTCTTGACGGGCTCCATGCCCACTGCGGCGCGCAAGCAGGCAATGTTGGATGCGGCCTCCGGAAATGCCGGAATCGTGATCGGCACCCACGCGTTGCTGAGCGATAAGACGAGCTTCCAGGACCTCGGTTTGATCGTGGTTGATGAACAACACCGTTTCGGCGTGGAGCAACGTGATGCCCTCCGGGCCAAAGCGCAGAGGCCACCCCATCTGCTGGTCATGACTGCCACCCCTATTCCGCGCACGGTGGCGATGACGGTTTTCGGTGACCTTGAGACCTCCATCCTCGATGAGCTTCCTGCCGGGCGCGCACCCATTTCCACGCACGTGGTGGGACTCGTGGAGAATCCCGGGTGGGTGGACCGCATTTGGAAGCGGTCGCGCGAAGAAGTCGAATCGGGCCACCAGGTGTACGTGGTGTGTCCCAAAATCGGAGACGACGACGACGGTGACTTCAGCCCGGGCGAAGCGGAACCCAGCGACGCCGACCTCGCAGACGAAGGGTCGGCGCGGGAGCTGGCGTCGGTGACGGCCGTCGTCGAAAGTTTGCTGCAGGAGCCGGCGCTGGCGGGTGTTCCAGTGGCTCCGCTCCATGGCCGGCAGGACCCGCAACTGAAGTCCGAGACCATGGCATCGTTCGCAGCCAACCAGACCAAGGTGCTCGTTTCCACCACTGTGATTGAGGTGGGTGTGGATGTGCATAACGCCACTTTGATGGTGATCCTGGACGCCGATCGCTTTGGAATTTCGCAACTTCACCAGCTCCGCGGCCGGGTGGGCCGTGGAGGACTGCCGGGTACCTGCCTGTTGGTGACCACGCTGGAACCCGGACACCCGAGCCGCCGGCGGCTTGAAGCAGTTGCCTCGACCACTGACGGCTTTGAACTCTCACAGGAAGACTTGAAGCTCCGCCGCGAAGGCGACATCCTGGGTGCTTCGCAATCCGGTGGGCGCTCCACGCTCAAGTTGCTCCGCGTCCTTGACCACGAGGACATCATTGCCCGCGCGCGTTCGGATGCCCAAAGCCTTGTGGCAGAGGACCCTGCCCTGCAACACCAGCTGGCACTTGCTGCGGCAATCGACGAATACTTGAACCCCGAAAAGGAGGCGTTCCTTGAACGCGGTTAGTCATCCAAGGGCCGTCCACAGCCACGTGGACCCCATTCATGGAGTGTGCCTGTGAGCCGGATCATTGCCGGGGTGGGCGGCGGAAACCCGCTCACCAGCGTCCCCGGAACCGCTACCCGGCCCACCACGGACAGGGTGAAGGAAGCGCTGTTTTCGCGTTTGGAATCCTTGGCGGCCATTGACGACGCCCGGGTCCTGGACCTTTATGCGGGCTCGGGTGCCTTGGGGATTGAAAGCGCCAGCCGGGGTGCCCGCACCGTGGATCTCGTGGAGTTCGATGCCAAGGCAAGCGACGTGTGCCAGCGCAATGCCGATTTGGTCAACCAGCTTTTGGGCGGCAGGAAGGTCTCGGTCCATCGCTCCAAGGTGGAATCCTTCCTGGAACGCGCGGGGGACGCTGACGTGTGGGATCTGGTCTTCCTTGATCCGCCCTACCCCTTGGACGAACCGGCCCTGAGCGCGGTGCTCGCAAAATTGGCGCCCCACGTGGATGAGGGCGCCGTCATTGTGGTGGAACGAAGTTCACGCAGCCCCGAACCAGAGTGGCCTGAGTCCTTGGAATGCTTCGCGGACAAGAAGTATGGCGAGACCAAACTCTGGTTCGCTGAACCGGCCTGACAGGCCAAGCAACCCCGCTAGCCGGTTATCCGGTCCAGGTCCATGCCGGTGAGGACGGTGGCTGGATGCGGACCCCGCGCCAGAAGCTCTGTTGTCCACTCCGGCGGCCACTGCCCGCGGGTGCCTACCAGGATGATGTTGCCCGGATAACGGCCTGCGAACATTCCCGTTTCAGCAAAGGCGGCGACGTCAGGCATGGATTCGCGCATGGCCGCCACCTGGCTGCGTACCAGTGTCAGCGCAGGTTCATCGCCCACGTTGATGATCAACACCCCATGGGGCTGCAGCCGCGCCGCAGCTTCTTCGTAGAACTCCCTGCAGGCAATGTGCGCCGGGGCCTCAGGCCCGGAAAAGATGTCGAGAATCACGACGTCGAACAGCACCTTGGCGGGAAGCTCCGCCAAGGCATCGCGTGCGTCGCCAATATGGGTGTGCAGTGTGGTGCCCTCAGGCATGGGCAGTTTTTGCAGCACGAAGTCCAGGAGTTCGCGTTCGAGTTCAACCGCGTACTGTTCAGAGCCCGGGCGCGTGGCCTCGATATAGCGGGCAAGTGTGAGCGCGCCTGCGCCCAAATGCAGGGCTCTGATGGATGTTCCTGGTTCAGCGGCCAGGTCCACCACATGGCCGATCCTCCGCAAGTACTCGTAGAAGATCTCGCTTGGTTCCGTGAGATTCACGTGTGATTGCTCGGCGCCGCCGATGCTGAGGACGAAGCTGCCCTCAATGAGGGAGTCAGGTTCGATGGTGGCGTGTTGCCCCGTCGTCCGGAGGAAGCGCCTGGCGTAGTGCTGGCCGGAGCCTGCGGGATTCAGAGCCGGTCCTTGAGCGTTGCCAGGCGGCTGGCGGCTTCTTCCAGGACATCAGTCTTCTTGCAGAAGGCAAACCGGAGCAGGCTCCGTGTCCGCTCGGCTCCTTCAGGGTGGCAGAAGACGGGAACGGGAATGGCTGCCACGCCAACAAGGCCCGGCAGGCGCCGTGCTAGGTCCACGGAATCACGGATGCCCAGCGGTGCTGTGTCCACGTTGATGAAGTAGGTACCGCTGGGGGTGTACACACCGAACCCTGCTGCGCGCAGCCCTTCGGCCAGGATGTCGCGTTTGTGGTGGAGCGTCGTGGCGATACCCGTGTAGAACTCATCGGGAAGGCCGAGGCCCACGGCAATGGCGCTCTGGAAGGGCGTGCCGGAGCTGTAAGTCAGGAATTGCTTCACGGTACGTACGGCCGAGACCAGGTGTTCCGGTCCGCTGAGCCAGCCTATTTTCCAGCCCGTGAAGGAGAAGGTCTTTCCGGCGGAGGAGATGGTGATGGTCCGTTCCGATGCCCCCGGCAGGGACGCAATGGGGATGTGGGCCACGCCAAACGTCAGGTGCTCGTAGACTTCATCGCTGACAATGATGGCGCCGTATTTGGCGGCCAGTTCCACGATCCTGGACAGGACGCCTTCGGGGAAAACGGCACCTGTGGGGTTATGCGGGTTGTTCAGCAGGACGATTTTGGTGCGGCTGCTGAAGGCGCTTTCCAATGCCGGAAGGTCAGGAAGGAAATCCGGGGCCAGAAGGGGAGCGGTGACGTGGGTGGCACCTGCCATCCCGATAATGGCCCCGTAGGAGTCGTAGAAGGGTTCGAAGGTCAGTACTTCGTCGCCAGGCTGGGCGAAGGCAAGCAGAGTGGCGGCGATCGCTTCCGTGGCGCCGGTGGTGACAAGGACTTCAGTGTCCGGATCCGGGGTCAGCCCGTAAAAGCGCTGCTGGTGTGCCGCGATGGCCTCCCTGAGGGCGGGAACGCCTTTGCCGGGTGCGTACTGGTTTGCCCCGGATTCAATGGCAGTCCGGGCTGCTGCCTTGATCTCGTCGGGTCCGTCTTCATCGGGGAAGCCTTGGCCCAGGTTGATGGCGCCGGTGGAGAGTGCCAGCGTGGTCATCTCCTCGAAGATGGTCACTCCCAGCCCTCCCTCAGGCGAGAGCAGGTTGGCTCCGATGGCAGCCCGTTGCCAGGGTGCTGGACCGGCGTCCGGGGTGGTGCCTGCGCTGATATCTAGGGAGGGGCTGCTGCCTGCGGATGCCATGTCAGCCATGGTATCCCGGTGAAGCTATGGGGTAGGTTCGTCTCATGAGACGCGCGGTTTGCCCTGGATCCTTTGACCCTATCCACAATGGACACCTCGAAGTCATTGCCCGGGCCGCGGGCTTGTTTGACGAAGTCATTGTGGCCGTGTCCACCAATTACGCCAAGAAGTACCGGTTCAGCCTCGAAGACCGGATGGAGATGGCCCGCGAAACGCTGGCCTCGCTTCGCGGGATAATCGTCGAGCCGATGGGTGAAGGACTGTTGGCGGAATACTGCCGGCACAGGGGCGTCTCGGCCATCGTCAAGGGCCTCCGTTCGTCCTCGGATTTCGACTACGAGTTGCCGATGGCCACGATGAACCGCCAGTTGGCCGGAGTGGAGACCGTCTTCCTCCCGGCGGAAGCACACTACGTCCACCTGTCCTCCACCCTCATCAAAGAGGTCAACGTTCTGGGAGGGGATATCTCTGATTTTGTCCCCAAATCCGTGCTGAAGCGGCTGCTCGCTGGCGAGCCGCCAACGGAACACCCGCGCAAAGGGTAAGCTTGACGGGTACCTCGCGCCCTTATGCGGAGTGCCCCAAGCTGAAACCACGTGCATTTGCGCGCGCCCGGCGTCGGTTTGAGTCCTCAAGCGTGATCAGGCTAAGATGGTACGTCGGTCATATGTTCTACAGGAGTTCTCATTAAGCGAGATGCAAGTTCGCCCTTGGCGCTGGTAGTCAAGGACCTTGGACGCAGTCCAGGGACCATGCGGACACTCAACGAGCATGTACCTGCGCCAAGTGACCTTGGTGTGGCGCTCATTGGCGTAAAGGAAGGCTCGGATATCGAGCTGGATCTTCGTCTTGAGGCCGTACACGAAGGAATTCTGGTATCTGGAACCGTGGACGTCGAAGTAACTGGCGAATGCGGTCGATGCCTGGATCCCCTTGCGTATGACCTTGAGGTCAATGTGCAAGAACTTTTCTTCTACGAAGGCGTTGAGCTTTCGGGTGAAGGAGACGATGAAGAGCAACGTCGAGTCGAGTACGATCTGATCGATCTTGAGCCGGTGTTGCGGGACGCAGTTGTCACTATGCTGCCGTTCCAGCCGGTGTGCCGGGAAGACTGCCAGGGTCTGTGTTCCGAATGCGGAGCGCGCCTGGAAGACGAGCCGGGGCACCACCACGAGGTCATTGACCCTCGCTGGGCTGCCCTAGCTGATCTGGCTAAGACTGACCGGCAAACCGATTAGTAAGTGTTCGTCTAAGAGAGAAATGAGATAGCCGTGGCTGTTCCCAAGCGGAAAATGTCTCGCGCAAATACACGCGCCCGCCGTGCCCAGTGGAAGGCAACTGCCCCCAACTTGGTCAAGACCATCGAAAACGGTCAGGTTACCTACAGCCTGCCGCACCAGGCAAAGGTCGTTACTGACTCTGCCGGCACCGCGCTGTTCCTTGAATACAAGGGCCGCAAGGTCGCAGACGCCTAATCTGCCGTACAGGCTGACAAAGGATGTCTTCAACTGAAGAGCTTCTGAAGCGGGGGGGGGGGGGGGGGGTGGGCCCCGGCCGCGGGGGGGGGGGGGGCACAACCGACGAAACGGGGTAGGACAGCGGGGGGGGGCCCCCCCCCCCCCCCCCGGGGGCCCGCCGGCGCCCCCGCGGGGGGGGGG